>RFHM01000364.1 GCA_003696865.1 Acidobacteriota bacterium
GCCCGAAAGAATCACGCCACCGTTGGCCGCATAATCGAGCGTCGCCCCGCGAGCGCCCGAACCCCCGATAATCGGGCCGTTGCTCGATGCGTCCCGCACCCGCGGCATGGATGGACCACCGAAGAACACGAAGACGGCTCCTCCATCGGCGCCAAATCCCTGTAGCCCGGCGCGACTGGTTCCGTCAGGACCCTGTTGACCTGGAGCTCCAACCAGTACATCGTCGACGCCATCACCATTGATGTCCCCGGCGGCCACGGCGGCGCCAGCGTTGTCCATGGCCTCGCTCACGCCATCATCATTCGGGGGGCCTCCCCATCCGATGAGTTTGATGTCCGGTCCTGTCGGCGAACTGCTGGCCATGTCGCGCACCGAGCGGGCGGCCAGTTGCGGTCCGCCGAAGAGAACGTACACGTTACCCACGTCCGGCCGGTTCGGTTCGTCGGCAAAGGGAGCGCCAATGATCAGATCCTGGATGCCATCACCGTTGATATCGCCGGCGGCCAGCGCCGAACCCAGTTGATCGCCGGCGTTGGCCCCGTGGACGACGACGTCTGCCGGAGCATCTCGCAAATCCCGAACGGTTTCCGGCGAGAGGTCTCGCTGACCGAAAATGATGTAGACGCGGCCCGCTCGGGTTTTGTTACCCGGAGCCGTGGCCAGCGGCAGACCAATGACGACATCGCTCACCCCATCATTATTGAGATCGGCCGAGAGTGATTCCATGCGACCGCTGAGGCGGCCCGGCGCCGTGACATTGACGGCCTCTCCGGCCTCCCCGCCGATGATCGCCGTGGCCGCTTGAGTCGCCAGATCGACGAGACGGCCATTCTGCTGTGCTGACAGGGGAAAACCAGAACATAACACGATGCTCAGAAGCGCGATAGTCGCAGAAACGGGTTTGGTGATCATTCGATTCCTCCACATACATCCTCCTCATTAGCAAATTCGACTCGGGCTGACCGGGCACAATGTTGGATCGATGATGCTCATCTGGCTCCTGCCGAGCATGCCGCTACACTTATACCAGCTTATGAAGATGACGTCAATCACGCTGCTCATCCGGCGCGCTGCTCTCCTGGATGTCCGTCCGGCAGAATGCTCGGGCATGTTGGGAACCATGATCTCTCTTGATGATCGATGATGACTCATCATCGATCATACGGATCGGGGCCGCATTTTGTTATCAACTTTCTCCAGCTTTGGGATCAGTTGGCGAAATGGAGCTGGAGACGACCCGGTCCAGGGCGCCGGTTCTCTCTCATAGCGAGGAGCGCGACCATCTCCGGAGGCGAGTCCGGGGCTTGACTTTTGTCTGACCCTGATAATAGTATGAAGGGCGCAATGGGGAGACGGGATATTTGAAAAAGGGGAAGAGCGGCGGGGAGAGCACATGAGCATCAAAATCAGCACCTCAATGATCCTGACACTCAGTCTCCTCACCATGGTACTGCCATCGAGGATTCTGGCTCAGCGACCGGCACTGGGAGAACTCATCATCACTGGCGAGGTCGTCGTCAATCACATTCGGGCCGCGTCCGGGAGTACGGTCTTTTCCGGCAGTGAAATTGAGACGCGCCCTCGAGGGGCGGCAGTGGTCAATTTTCGCCGGGGACGCGGCGTATTGGCCATAGAGTCGAACGCCCGATTGCTGTTGGGGGGGACGACCGATCGTTTGATGGCTCGCGTCTCTCACGGCAAGATCACCTGGCGCACCACGTCGCCGGCCACCGTCATCACACCTCATCTCTCCGTGGAGTCGCCCGTCAACAGCGCATGTGCCGTCGTCGTTTCATCTCAGGGGACGGAAGTTGCCGCTCTCACCCATCCGGTTCGCGTCCTCACCGGTGAGGAGGTGGTCATCGTGAATCCGGGCGAGCGATACCTCAGCCAAACGGGAGCGACGGCCGGCGGTCAAGAGCAGCAGAAGCAAAAGAAGCCACAAAAGCGCCGTCGCCGAATTCTAGGTATCGTGATTCCGCTCATTGCGGGAGCGGTGGCCATTCCTCTCGCCTTGCAGGTGGCCGAAGGAGAATCCTCGCCGCCGGTCAGTCCGACGACGCCGAGACCCTGATGGGATCATCCGGAACTCGTCCTCCCCTCCAGGACCCTGTTGAGACCCATGCGAGCGCTCAGTCGACCTCGTTCCTATCATTTTGAGCTTTCCTCTCGCCTCTCCAAACTCGCTTGGACCGTAGGGATGGGAAGTTTCATCCTCTGGGCGATGACCTGCCTCACTCGGGATCTGGACGGTCGGGCGGCGGGGACGCTCGATCAAGATCTGGAGAGCCTGCATGAGGCCGTTTCTCTCTTGCCCGATGATCCGGAGATTCACCGTCGATTGGGACGGCTCTACCTGCTCGATCCACTGGCCCTCGATCCCTCGCGAGCGCTGATGCATTTTCGGCGCGCCGTCGAAGCCTCGCCTTTCGACCACACATTGTGGATAGATGTGGGTCGAGCGTATGAGCAACGCGATCAGAGCAAGCAGGCCGAGCACGCCTATCGCCGAGCTGTAGCTCTGGCTCCGCACTATTTCCGTCCCCGCTGGATTTACGCCAATTTCTTGTTGCGCCATGGTCGATTGGAGGAAGGGGTGACCGAACTGGAACGCCTCATCACGGCGAATCCCGATTCCATGCCGCACATCTTCGATCTCGTCTGGCAGGCGACGGGCGAAGGTGGCCGGATCTTGATGACGTGGGGACGACGGTCGACGTCGGATCGTGCCCGAGCCGAGCTCGTCCGATTCTTATCCGGTCGGGGGAGATACCAGGACGCTCTGATGGTGTGGCGAGAGATGGCGCGCCAAACGAAGGTCAAGTTGGAGAGCGGGCTGTATCTCGTCTCGGCGCTGATGAGCGCGCATCGATGGGATCAGGCGGCGCACGTGTGGCGGGAGGTGGTGCTCGATCACGACCCGCGCGTCACTGTCGACGACCTGGGATTTTGGAATCGAAGCTTCGAGCGGGAACGATGGGGAATGGGATTCGATTGGCATATAGAAGGCGATCAAGGGGTGGAGGCCGGCATCGATGATGCGATGAGTTGGGATGGCGAGCGGTCATTGCGGCTTCGATTTCGACAGCATAATGGTCTGCATTTCGAGGGCGTGTATCACGATGTTTTGGTCGAACCGGCCAGTGACGTCATCCTCCGATTTCGGTATAGGACGAAGGAGATGCTGGCCCGAAATGGCGTGATGGTGGAGGTCATCGACCCCGTGCATCCTGGACGATGGCGAGCGCGGACACCACCGCTCGGGAATCCCACCGAGTGGACCGAGGAGACGCTCTCGTTCCACGCGCCGCCGGGGACGCGCATCCTTCGACTGCGCATCGTTCGACGCCCCATGGATATCTTGCACGACTATGTCGCTGGGGAGATCTGGTTCGATGCGTTCTCGTTGGAGCCGACGTCGGCGATCGCTCGATGAGCGTTGCCTGCCGATTGTCCGACGTGGCTAATAGAGCGTCGGTTGATATAGAATATGCGCCGGGTGCGGAGCTCGTAGTCGAGACGGTCACCAATGTCCCCATTGACGGGCGATGCTCGCATCGCGAGAGGCGGCGGTGGCGAGGGAAGAGACGATGAAGACAGCGCGAGTCCTCGATCGAATGATCTGGATCGGCACGATCATGGCCGTCGTCGTCGCGCCGTGGTTGTTCGGATCGGTAGAGTTTTATGCTATTGACCTGCTCGCCATCTGGGTCGTCCTGCTCTGGGGGCTTTGGGCCATCAAAGCGCTCGCCGAACAGAGAGTGACCCTCTTCTTCACGCCCATTCACGCCGTGTTACTCGTCGTCCTCGTCTGGAGCGTGATCCAACTGGTGCCGTTCCCCTTCGACGTTCATCACGGCTCGTTTCAATGGAATCGTATCAGTCTCGATCCGCCGGCCACTCGACGCGCCATTCTCAAGTTGAGCATGTTGATCGGGTATTTCTTTCTCCTCACTCAGTTGATGCATACGCCGGGTCGCCTCCGCCAGATGCTGAACGTCCTCATCATCCTGGGATTCGCCGTCGCCATCGTCGGGATACTGAATAAACTCACGTTCAATGGGCGCATCCTCTGGTTTCGCCCATCACCATACGCTGCCAATGCCTTCGGGCCGTTCGTCAATCGCAATCATTTTGCCGGATTCATGGAACTGCTCATCCCGTTGCCCATGGCATTGATCGTCGGTCGGGGAGTGCGGCGCGATCAGTGGGTGGTGTATGGATTCATGGCCGTGGTCATGGGCGCCGCCTTGGTATTATCCGCTTCGCGGGGAGGGATCGTCTCGTTATGCGTTCAACTCCTCGTGTTGCCCATTCTCGCCGGGCGCGAGTGGCGTCGTTGGCGGCGACTGAAGGCCTGGTCCCGAGAAGGGGTGGGAGCTCTCACGTCGCCGTCTCGAACTCCGGCGAGTCCATCATCCCTGACTCGGCCATCGCCCGATTCCAGACATTTCGCACCGGTCCTGGCGGCTTCTCTGGTCTTCGCCGGGGGCATCCTGGTGAGCGTCATGTGGATTGGGGCCGAGCCCGTCGTCAGTCGTCTCTCGCTCCCTCGGTCATCGGCTCACCCGCGGCCCATCGAGCAGCAACTCCGTCCGGCGACCTGGCGGAATACGTTGAAGATGATCCGGGCGCATCCTCTCGTGGGCGTCGGTTTGGGCGCCTATCCGAGGATCTATCCTTATTATGACGATTCCACGGGATACTTCTCGGTCGTCGCCGCCCACAAAGATAAACTTCAGGTGCTCGCCGATCTCGGCCTCGTTGGTGGAGCATTGGGCTTGCTCTTTCTCATCTCTCTTTTCCGCGCAGTCCGGCGCACCCTGTCGCTGCCCATCCCCTTGGAGCGATCGGTAGCACTGGGATGCGCTGTGGGGAGCATTGGATTGGCCGTGCACAGCTTCGTCGATTTCAATCTCCAGATCACGGCCAATGCGCTGTTGTTTCTCGTCATCGTCGCTCTCATGTGCACGACCGACCGGCGTGTGAGATGGATGGGTCGCCATCGTCCGTTCGGTGAGGAGGTGAAGCCGGCGTGAATGCTCCTCGTCCACCCCGGTCAGGAGAATCGAAGCTCGTCGCCCATGCCGAGCCGTGGAAGCGTGGGGCGTGGTCGCTCAAGGAGATTCGAGCGTTCTGGCAACAGCGAGCCGAGCAGTTCAAGACCAGCCCACAGGCGACGCTGTGGGAGATGCCGCTGCGGGAGTTGGAGATCGCGGCGATTCTCCGTTATGTGAAAGATGGAACGCTGGTGCTCGATGCCGGCTGTGGCAATGGATATTCGACGTTGGCCTTCGCTCGTGCGCGACGAGCCGAATTTCACGGCGTCGATTACGCGCCGAAGATGATTCAATATGCGCGAGAGAACCTTCAGCACATGCCGAGAGCCGCGTTGCGCGGGCGCGTTCATTTTTTCGTCGGAGACGTCTTGACGCTGGGGCTCGCTGCCGCCACCTATGATATGGCGATCACCGAGCGATGCCTGCAGAACCTGCCTTCCTGGGAGTTGCAACGGGCGGCCATCGAAGAATTGTTACGCGTCCTCAAGCCCGGAGGCCGATTGATCATGGCCGAATGCTCGTTGACTGGCTTGCGACGATTGAACCGCTGGCGCCGACGGTTGGGGAAGAAAGAACTCACCGACGCCATGCCCTGGCATAATCTCTTCTTCGAAGACGATCGCCTGTTGAACCTTCCCGCCCTCCTGCCCGCGATTCGGTCGGTTCACATCGATCACTATGCCAGCACGTACATGCTCTTGACGCGACTCATCGAGAGGGGGGGCTCGCTCTTCCGATGGCTTCCCAACGTCGGTCGATGGGGATACTTCAAAATCTATGTGATCGATAAGCGCGGTTGATGAGAAGCTCGGCGAGGGAGAACGAACGTATGCTCGGTGAACGTTCTCGAGGGCGATCGCTCGTCAGGATGATGAAAAAGATGGTTTCCGTCGTGAGGGGGGAACCGGAGATCAATCCCGCTCCGCTGATCGTGTTGGGCAATCAAAAATCGGGTACATCGGCCATTGCTCATCTCCTGGCCGATTATGCCGGGCTCAGCAAGACGATCGATATTCCCGAACTCTGGTGGCCGACGCTCGCTCGATTACTTCGCGGCGAGATGCATCTTTCCGACCTCGCTCGCCGGTATCCCCATCGGTTCGCCGCACAACTCATCAAAGAGCCGAATTTGACGTTCTTCTACGACGACGTGAAGACGGTTCATCCCATGGCCTCTTTCGTCTTCGTCGTTCGCGATCCGCGAGACAATATTCGCAGCTTGCTCAATCGTCTGTCACTCCCGGGAAATTTGACCGCATACTCCATCGCGGAGCATCGGCTGGAACCGGCCTGGGCCGTCATCTTCGACGCGCCCCTTTGGGGATGGGACGAGGTGCAGCATTACATCGATGTGTTGGCGATTCGGTGGAATCGGGCCGTCGATGTGTACCGAGAGCACGCCGACGAAATGGTCCTCGTGCGGTATGAAGAATTCATCGCCGATAAGATGGGCACCATCGAGCACCTGGCCGAGAGGCTGGGATTGCCGCAGGTGAATGATATCACCGATCGCCTCGATATCCCGTATCAGCCGCGGGGAGAACGCGATGTGCCTTGGGAAGCGTTCTTCGGCAGGGAAAATCTGGCGCGCATCGAACGACTATGCCGGGAGCGCATGGCAGCGCTCGGATATTCGATGTGATGGAGACGGTTCGGCCATCAAACGTTAGAGGAGATACATCCGCTCCGATATGTCGCCCGCTCCAGGATCATGGTGATGGAGAGGACCCGTGTCCTCGA
>RFHM01000007.1 GCA_003696865.1 Acidobacteriota bacterium
GGAGGAAACGGTGAGTGGCCCATTGCGCTGCTGGCGGAAAAGGGCCTTCAGCGCATCCATGAGCACGATGACCACAAAACTGCCTACCGATCCCGCTTGCCAGGCCGCCAGTGGATAGAGGATGGAAGAGAGATTTTCCCAGACGACCGGGGACGTTCGAGGCGACGAGGCGGCCCGGCTGAGGACGACGAGGCCGACGCCGATGAACAGCACATTTACGGTGATGAAGAGACCCTTCAGTGCGGCGATGGCCAGCGCTCGTATGTGCCCGCTCCATTGGGTCGATGCGATGGCTCGGGCGCTCCGCCGATAGAGAAAAATTTGGACGAACAGGAGCGGGAGAAAGGAGACGAACGTGAGATATGGCATCGTTGGCATAGGTCTTCGGTGCTCCCGTCCTACGATATGCGCCCGCCGGCTTTCCTCGTTCGCTGCTCTCTCACTCGTCCGACCGCACCATTGAGCACATGCCCTCCGTACTCAATCGCCGGCGACTGCCGCCTCCTGGTCCTTGTATTGCAACTGATAGAGTCGATAGTAGATGCCCCTTCGCTTCAAGAGTTCCTCGTGCGTTCCCATTTCCCGCAAGCGACCTTTGTGGAGGACCAGAATGCGATCGGCATGTTGGATGGTCGATAACCGATGAGCGATGATCAGGCTCGTTCGACCGGTTAACAGCCGCTCCAACGCATCTTGAATGAGCATCTCCGTCTGCGTATCAATATTGGATGTCGCTTCGTCGAGGATCAGGATCGGGGGATCAAACGCCAGTGCGCGCGCGAAAGCGATGAGCTGCTTTTGTCCAGTAGAGAGCGTGGCTCCTCGTTCTTTGACCGGTTCGTGGTAACCGCCAGGCAATCGCCGGATGAACTCATCGGCGTGGACCTCGCGGGCGGCCCGTTCGATGCGCGCGCGATCGATGCTCTCTTGGCCGAGCCGGATGTTGGATTCAATATCGCCCGAGAAGAGGAATACGTCTTGGAGGACGATGGCGAACGCGCGACGTAATCGTTTCACATCCCATCGGCGGATGTCCACGCCGTCGAGCAAGATTTGGCCCTTTTGAACATCGTAGAACCTCAAGAGCAGATTGGTGATCGTCGTTTTGCCCGCTCCCGTATGTCCGACGATGGCGATGCGTTCCCCTGGCCGGACCTCGAATGAGATGTCGCGGAGAACCCATTCTTCGTCTTGATAGGCGAACCACACGTGGCGAAATTCGATATGTCCTCGGACGTCGGAAGGATGAAAGGCGTTCGGCGGGGAGGTGATCTCCACCGGCGTGTCCAGGAGTTTGAAAATGCGTTCGGACGAAGCCATCGCCGCTTGCAGGATGTTGTACTTCTCGCTGAGATCGCTGATCGGGCGGAAAAATCGTTGAGAGAGCTGAATGAAGCCGATCAGCGCGCCGATACTCAATTCCTCTCGGAGCACCTGACCGCCCCCGTACCAGATGATCAGACCGATGCCGATGGCGCTGATCAGTTCCACCGCCGGGAAGAAGACGGCGTAATAGAAGATGGACTCGATGTTCGCCCGGCGGTAATCGGCATTGATCTTATCGAATTCCTCGGCGGCGATGGGCTCGCGATTGAAGAGCTGGACCGTGGCCATGCCGGTGATGTGCTCTTGCAAGAACGCATTGATGCGAGCGATCCGGGCGCGGACCTTGCGATAGGCCGCTCGAGCGTTGATCTTGAACCAGAGCGTGACGGCGACCAGCAGAGGAATGACCAGGAAGGCGACGAGGGCCAGCTTCCAATTGATGTAAAACATGAGAACAATGATGCCCGTCAGGGCAAAAATATCCTGGAAGACGGCGACCACGCCGGCAGTGAACAGTTCGTTCAATGCATCCACATCGGTGGTCAATCGGGTCATCAGGCGTCCCACCGGATGGCGATCGAAAAAGGCGATATCTAACTGCTGGAGATGATGGAAAATTTGCTCTCGCAAATCGTACATTACTCGCTGGCCGAGCATCTGGACGAGGACGGTTTGCGAGTAATAGAGGAGGAATCCCACAAGAAGCATGAGCAGGTAGATGGCGCCGGCGATATGTAGTCCCGTGAGACGACTCGGCCGGATGTCGAGCGCCTCCATGACGTTCTGGGCCACTCGAGAGAGAGAGCTGATCGGCGCCGCGGATTCCGGCTTGATGAATAGATCAACGGCAATGACCGTCAACGCCGGTCCGGCCAGTTCGACGACGGAGTACAGAAGAATCACGCCCACCGCCCCGAAGATGATGAGGCGATGAGGCCTGAGGTAGGTCATCAACCGGCGCATCAACCGCGCATCGTAGGCTTTCCCTAAAACTTCTTCCTCGTGCCATCCATCCATGAGCGTTCTGATTCCTCTCTCGATTCCATCCTTTCGACCGGTGGACTAACGGGCAATGGATTAAACTAGCAACTCCAGCGGAGAACCGTCAAGCGACCGAACGTGTTCTTCTCCGAATGAGCCCTAATAGACCGGGACTCTGGGAGACGGCATGGCGCGCTCGGTGAAATAGCCTTTATGGAGGGTGATCCTCGGAGAAGTCCCCTTGTCGAAGACGACGGTGACCAGGTCGAATCGATAGTTCACCCCATCCAGGTGCATGAGGCGTCGATAGACGCTCGCCGTGCGGGCCACGGTTCGTTGCTTGGAGCGATCCACGG
Source organism: Acidobacteriota bacterium (assembly GCA_003696865.1). GTDB lineage: Bacteria > Acidobacteriota > Blastocatellia > HR10 > J050 > J050. The sequence continues at coordinate 2,664 of RFHM01000007.1, forward strand.
CCGCCGCGGCTGTGGCAATTCCCTCAGAGAGGCGCGTCTTGACTTCGACGAAGGCGAGCGTATTTCCATCATAGGCGATGATGTCGATCTCACCTCTGATGGGCGCGCCTCGTCGATTTCGACCTAATGGGGTGGAGAAATTACGCGCCACGATCTGATAGCCGTGACGGTGTTTCAAAAATTCCAACGCGAATCGCTCCCCGCGCTCGCCGAGAATCAAGTGCGCCGGGCGATCCTGTCGCGTCGTATTCCTCATCGCGCGCCGCATTGTATCACGAAGAGGATGCGACTGTCAGCCCACGCCCTTCGGGTGGGCGATGAATCCTGCCGGTCGTCGGGGAGAATCATTTGACAACATAGACCTCTTTCGATAGCTTCTCATGTTTTGCGCTCATCATGAGGACGGGGAGCATGATCGAACGAGAGACGATCGAGCCGAATCGACCCGCATCGGGGCGCGCGTCGACGGCCATGTTCACGGCGCCGGTGCAATTGCCGCCCAGGCAACGTCGGTTGGTCACACTGGGTATCATGACCGGCATGTTCTTAGGTGCTCTGGAGGCGACGGTCGTGGGGACGGCCATGCCCACCGTCGTCGCTCGATTGGGTGGCATCGAGATCTACTCGTGGGTGTTTTCCATCTACCTGTTGACGTCGACGGTGACCATGCCCGTGTGGGGCAAACTCTCCGATCTCTATGGCCGGCGGAGGTTTTACCTCCTCGGGGTGGGATTATTCTTGCTCGGCTCGGCACTCTGCGGCCAATCGGGTTCCATGAAAGAACTGATTGGATTTCGCGCCATCCAAGGATTGGGTGCCGGAGCCTTATTGCCGCTGGGGATGACCATCATTGGCGATATGTATTCATTGGCCGAGCGCGCCAAGATGCAGGGATTGTTCAGTGGGGTGTGGGGCATTGCCAGCATTGTCGGCCCACTCGTCGGTGGGCTCATCACCGATCATATATCCTGGCGCTGGGTGTTTTATTTCAACGTCCCATTCGGCATCGCTGCCGCCCTGCTCATCGGCCTGACGCTCCAGGAGCCACCGATGGAACGACGGGTACAGATCGACGTCAAAGGAGCGGCCAGCTTCGCCGGAGCGATCGTGTTGTTCTTGCTGGCGCTCATGGCCGGCGGGCGACAGTATGAGTGGACTTCTCCGTTCATCTTGGGATTAATGGGAGCCAGCCTGTTGTTGCTCGCCGTATTCGTCTCCTGTGAGCGGAATGCTCCCGAGCCGATCATCCCTTTTTCTTTGTTCCGAGAGAATCGCATGTTGCGGGCCGCGGCGCTGAACGGGCTCCTGGCGGGGATGGCCATGTTCGGTTCCATTTCCTTCGTTCCGCTGTTCGTCCAGGGCGTCATCGGGACGAATGCCACCCGGGCCGGGAGCGTCCTGGTTCCCTTGACGCTCGGATGGACGTCCTTTTCGGTCATTGGCAGTCGGCTGCTGCTGGTGGTGGGATATCGTCCCTTAGTCATCGCCGGCATGACATCGTTGATGGCCGGGTTCGTCATGCTCCATCAATTAAGCCCCGAGGCCTCATGGACGCTCATCTATTCGGATATGTTCCTCATCGGGATGGGGATGGGGCTCTCGATGGTCACGTTACTCATTGGCGTGCAGAATTCCGTCCACCGCCGGCAGTTGGGCATCGCCACTTCTGCCACTCAGTTCTTCCGAGTAGTCGGAGGGGCCATTGGCGTGGCCATCATGGGTACGGTGATGACATTGCGCATGCAGGCGCACGTCGCTCAGGCGCGCTCGGCTTCCTCACCTATGGCCCATGAGGTCGTGCGGTTATTGCAACATCCGGACGCCCTCATCGATCCGCTCGCCCGCGCTCGACTCCCTCAGGAGATGCTGACCTTGGTTCGAGGAACCCTCGCCGATGCTCTGCAAGGGGTATTTCTGGTCGGTCTCATCATCTCCGGGTTGGCCCTCCTGAGCGCTTTCCTCGTACCGCCAGGACGAGCGCATGAGCATGCCATCCATCGCGAATCCGTCGTCCCGGCAGGCGACGATTGAGGTGGGCGAGACCATTGCCGAACATGCTCTCTTAGGCTAGAATTACCGCCTGTTCGCGAATCCTGTGGACACAGACGTCATGAAACTGGGCTGAGAGCTTGAGAGTGAAACCAGGATCGGATTCCAGAATGGCCTGGGCTCTTGGTGGCTCTCGCTCCCAGTTTCTGGTTTCTCCGATGGGAAAGGAGGCGGGACTGTGATCGAGGTACAGAACCTGACCAAAGACTACGGCCATATCCGGGCGGTAGATAACATTTCATTCGACGTCAAGAAAGGCGAGATTCTCGGATTTCTCGGACCGAATGGGGCCGGAAAGACGACCACCATGCGGATCATCACCTGCTTCATGCCGCCCACCAGCGGGACGGTCAAAGTGGCCGGTTTCGATGTGCTCGACGAATCCATAGAGGTCCGCCGGCGGATCGGCTACCTCCCGGAGAATCCGCCCCTCTATCCGGAGATGACCGTGGAGGGCTACTTGGATTTCGTCGCCCGCATCAAGAATGTTCCTTCTCGTCAGCGGCGTGAGCTGGTCCATCGCGCCATGGAGATGTGTCGCGTCGAGGACCATCGCCATATGCTGATCAGGAAGCTCTCGCGTGGCTATCGTCAGCGCGTTGGGCTGGCTCAAGCGTTGGTGCATAACCCCGAGGTGATCATCCTGGACGAGCCCACGGTCGGACTCGATCCCAAACAGATCATCGAAGTCCGCCGATTGATCAAGAGTCTGGCGGGTGAACATACGATCATTCTGTCCACGCATATCCTGCCCGAGGTGAGCATGACTTGCGATCGGGTCGTCATCATCAATGAAGGACGGCTGGTGGCCGAGGATACGCCGGAAAATCTGACCATTCAGCTCAAGGGCGGCGAAATGGTCCATCTGGAGGTCAAGGCGGAGGCGGAGGCGCTTCAACAAATTTTATGCGGCATTGACCATGTTCGACACATCGAGATCAAACCGCTGGATAGTGCCGATCGACTCTCGGTGACGGTGGAGAGCGAACGGGGACATGATCTCCGGAGTTTGCTGGCGGCGACAATCGTGCAGAACGGCTACGAACTCTATGAACTGAGGCCGGTGAGTTTGAGCCTGGAAGACATTTTCCTCAAACTCACCACCGAGGAAGAGACCTCGCCGGTCGCCTCTGATCAACCACAGCAGGAGGAAGCGCGTCGATGAAGAATATCTGGGCTATTTATCGGAAGGAAGTCGGGCTCTACTTCGTCTCGCCCATCGCCTATGCGGTCATCGGCATTTTTCTCATCCTGGCCGGCTTCTTCTTCAGTCGGATTCTGGATTTCTTCATTCAACAATCGTTCATGCTGATGATGCGGGCTTCCCAATTCGGCATGCCGCCACAGGAATTCGACGTGCCGGGACAGGTGATGCAAAGCTTCTTCGGCGTGGTCAGCACGATGATCTTGTTCTTCATTCCCATGTTGACCATGGGCTCATATGCCGAAGAGAAGAAGCGCGGCACCATGGAGTTATTGATGACCTCGCCCTTGACCGATTCTCAGATCGTGTGGGGGAAATTCCTGGCCACGTTGACGTTGTTCATCATCATGCTGGCGCCCACGCTCCTGTACATCGTGGCGCTCTATCGGTATAGCGATCCTCGTCCTCCTCTGGCCGTGGCGGCATCGGGTTACCTGGGCGTTTTGTTGCTGGGAGCGACGCTCATCGCGGTCGGTCATTTCATCTCCTCGTTGACCGAGAGTCAGGTGGTCGCGGCGTTCCTCACCTTTGGGGCATTCCTCATCCTCTGGGTGATCGACGCCGGCTCGCGGGGATCGCAGGTGCTGGAATACCTTTCCATCTTGCGCCAGTTCGAGAATTTCCCCAAAGGGATCATCGACACCAAGAGCCTCGTCTTTTACGCCAGCTTCATCGTGCTGGGCGTCTTTCTCACCTTGCGTTCGGTCGATTCTTTACGTTGGAGGAGCGCATAGTCTATGGCCGTGAATAAGCGGGAACTCTTCAAATTCCTCGGATGGTTGGGCGTGGCCCTGCTCATCTCGGGGGGGATCCGTTATTCGGTGCGCGATTTGTGGACCGTGTGGGAGAAAGTCATGATCGGCGCCGGAGCGGCATTCGTCGTGGTGAGCGTGGTGGCCAATTTCGCGGCCATCAGAGCATATTTTCGCCGCCGCTCGACGAGGATGGGCACCAATACGATGGTCGTCTCGGTCGCCGTCATCGCCATCCTGGCCATGCTCAATTTCCTCGGATATCGCCATAATAAGCGATTCGATCTGACTGAGGAGAAACTCTACAGTCTCTCCGATCAAACGCGCCAGGTGGTCAGCCGCTTGAATCGCGATGTGACGATCATGGTTTTCGACAAGGAGGATCACCCGGACCTGCATGATCTGGTGGAAAGCTACATGACGCTCTCGCCGCGGATCAAATATGAATGGGTCGATCCTCAAGAGAAACCGGAGATCGCTCGACAATATAATATCCGGAGCCTGGGTGAGATGATCGCCGTTTCCGGTGGGAAGCGCGAGCGCATCGAAGAGGCTCAGGAGCAGGACATCACCAACGCCATTCTGAAGGTCACGCGCGACGAAGTCAAAACCGTCTGTTTCATCGAAGGGCATGGCGAGAAATCGTTGGCCGATACGGGAGGGGAGGGATATAGTTCGGTCAAACGCGGATTAGAGAGCGAAAACTATACGGTGAAGACGATCAACCTGGTGTCGACCAACGAAGTCCCATCCGATTGTACCGTCGTCGTGGTCGCCGGTCCTCGACAGGGATTCTTCCCCCAGGAAGTCTCGTTGCTCACGAAGTTTCTCGACCAGGGCGGGAAGATGATGCTCCTCCTCGATCCGGACACCAATCCGCAGATGGACGAATTGCTGCACAAATGGGGCGTCGCCGTTGGCGATGATACCGTCATCGACGTCAGCGGCGTGGGGCGGCTGTTCGGCACCGGACCGGCCGTGCCGCTGGTCACCGATTACGGCGATCATCCCATCACCAAGGGATTCGCCAATACGATGACCTTCTTTCCCTTCGCTCGTTCGGTGAAGCGGGCCGATGATGCCCCCACCGATGTTCAGATCACCGAACTGCTGAAGACTTCTCCCCAGAGTTGGGCGGAGACGGAACTGGTGGGGAATAAGGTCAAATTCGACGAGGGCAAAGATACCAAGGGGCCCATCTCGCTGGGCGTCGTGGTGACCAAGAAGGTGGACAAAAGGCAGGCGCGATTGGTCGTCATCGGCGATTCCGATTTCGCCAGCAACCAGTATATTGGACTGCAGCGCAATGGTGATCTCTTCCTCAATGCCATTAACTGGTTGGCCGAGGATGAGGATCTCATTTCCGTGCGGCCCAAGAGTCCCAAAAACCGGCGCGTCACGCTGACGGCCAGTCAGCAAGAGTGGCTGTTCTGGTTCAGCTTCGTCTTACTTCCTGGTTTCGTGATCATCGCCGGAATCTATGTGTGGTGGAAACGTCGATAGGGCGTCGGTCGGCCACCTGATGCGACGCGACGCTGTTTCAATCCAACGACTCGTCATCGGGTGAGGGCTATGAGAAAGAGTACGCTCATCGTGCTGCTCATGGCGATAGGATTGGGCGCCTTCGTCTATTTCTACGAAATCAAGGGCGGGAAAGAGCGCGAAGAGGCCGAGGAGAAGGCCAAACAGATCTTTCCCTTCGATGAGAAGGAGATCACCGAGATCACCCTCCATCGAGGGGACCAGACGTTCGTCTTGGAGAAGCGCGATGACACCTGGTTCATCACGCGGCCCATCCACACCAAGGCCGAGAAATACTCGGTCGATGCCATTGCTCGCAACGTGACGACCACAGAGGTGAATCGACGGTTCACCCCATCGGATGGGAAGCTGAGCGTCTACGGGTTGGATGATCCCAAAATCGTCGTCACTGTGAAGCTCAAAAGCGGTGAACAGCATCGGTTGGCCTTCGGCGCGGAAGATTTCACCGGAGGCAATCGTTATGTTCGCATCGACGAACGGTCGGAGATCGCGCTCGTCCCCACCTATGTCTTCTCCAGCGTGGATAAATCCCTGTTTGATTTGCGCGATAAATCGCTGTTCGATGTGGAGCGATCGGCGGTCAAATCTCTGGAGTTGGAGACGCCACGAGGACGATTCGCCCTGGTCAAGCAAGGAGACGATTGGCGATTGGAGCGCCCGCGCGTCCTGCCCGCCGATTCCAGCGAGGTGAGTTCCATCCTGAGCAAGCTCACCTTCGCTCGCATGACCGAGGTCGTGGTTGAGGAGGCCGAGGACTTGAAGGCGTACGGGCTGGATCATCCGACCCTCGTCGCCCGACTGCGCACCGGGGGCGGGGAAGAGTACGAACTCCTGCTGGGCAAGAAAGTGAACGATCACTATTACGGGAAGACGAACCGTCGTCGCCTCATCTTCAAGGTGGGAACGGATGTCTTCGATAAGCTCAACACCACGCTCTTCGATTTGCGGAATAAGAAGCCCGCTCCGTTCCATCGCGATGATATCGTTCGCCTGCGCCTCAAAAATGAACATCAAACGCTCGTCGCCGAGAAGAGCGAGGACAAATGGGTGCTGAAGGAACCGACCGAGCATAAGGATAAAGAGATCAAGCCATACAAGCTCTTCAATCCGCTGGAATTCTCCGATGCCAAGGAGATTTTCGATACACCTTCGGAGAAGCTCGAGGCTGCGTTGGAAAACCCGGCCATCGAGGTCGAGTTGACGACCAAGGATGGTCAGACCATCACCATTGATATCTCCAAGAGAACGGATGATACCGTCTACGTCCGGAATAGCTTGAGTCCGGCGGTGATGACCTTCGGCGTCGATCTCTTCAATGACCTGAACTTCAAGGTGGAGGATATCTTGCAGAAGAATGCATCGTGAGGACGGTTGTCTCATCGGGCCATGCGCTCGTATGGGCGCACGGCGTCAGGAATTTTCTGTGTGCGTGACAAAAAAGACGACTTCGCGTTGGGGAGAACCGACATAATCATGCAGCATCGGGTGGCGAGAGCACCTGATATCATAGCGCGGAGGATGACCAGTGAGAAGATCAGCAGAGAGCATCGTGATGAAAAGGCGATCATCACATTCACCGATCGTGCCCCGGAGCGATGAGCGAGACGGGGGATCGAAATCGGTCTTCGGGGTTCGGCCAGAACATCGACCGATGACCGTCGTGGGTTTCGTTTTGGCATTCGGCCTGCTCGCCGGCGCCGTTCTGGCCCGGCCGTTCCCTCATCAGGCGATGAGGTCGCAGAATAGGGCTCATCCCATGGCCAGGAGAGCGGATGGACCATATGGATGGAGGGAAGGGAAGCTCAAGCCGGGCGATCCGGCTCCCGATTTCGAGTTGAAGAAGCTGGGAAGTCAGGAGCGAGTCCGGTTGTCGGACTTCAAGGGCAAGAGACCCGTGGCGCTCGTCTTCGGCAGTTATACCTGACCGCCATTCAGGCGTCAGGTTGGCGCGCTGAACGCCTTGTACGAAAAATACAAAGATGATGTCGAATTCCTGCTCGTCTATATCCGCGAAGCCCATCCGACCGATGGTCGCCAGGTCCCCGTCAACGAGCGAGAGGGAATCCTCTTGCCCACGGCGAAGACTTTGGAGCAAAAGGAAGAGCACGCTACCCAATGCGTGCTCAAGCTGGACATTAAATTCACTACCTTGGTCGATAACCTGGACAATCAGGTGGAATTGAATTACACGGCTTTTCCTGACCGCCTCTATTTGATCGGCAAGGACGGGCGGGTCGCCTGGAAAGGACGACCGGGACCGCGAGGATTCCGTCCCGCCGAGTTGGAAGCGGCGATCCAGAAGGAATTGGCCCGGTGAGCCGTTCTACCCCGCGGGATGAGGAACGCTCAATCCCTTGAGGAGAAGCGCATCGACCCGTCCACGGGAGGTTCACCGGGCGGGTCGAGAGGCCCTTGCTTCCCGACGGCGTGAAGAGAGACTAAGGTTCGATCCTCGTCCCCAGCACCTCGAGGAATTTGGCCAACCAATCCGGATGTGCCGGCCAGGCCGGAGCCGTGACCAGGTTACCATCTACATGCGCCTTGTCGATGGGGACGTCGACCCACTCGCCACCGGAGTTTTTCACTTCCGGTCCAACGGCCGGATAACCGGTGCAGCTTCGCCCCGATAGTACGCCGGCCGCGGCCAGAACCTGCAGCCCGTGACAGATGGCGGCGATGGGCTTGCCAGTATCGGCGAAGTGACGCACCATCTGGAGCAGGCGATCGTTCAAGCGAATATATTCGGGCGCGCGCCCTCCGGGAACGACCAAGGCATCATATGTTTCGGGCTGGATGTCGGCAAAAGTCGCGTTGAGCGTGAAGAGGTGGCCCGGTTTTTCGCTGTAGGTCTGCGCTCCATCGAAATCATGAACCGCCGTGCGGATCGTCTGACCCGCTTCCCTATCAGGACATACGGCATGGACGGTATGTCCCACCATGGAAAGGGCCTGGAAAGGCACCATCACTTCATAATCCTCGACGTAGTCGCCAACCAGCATCAAAATCTTTTTCCCAGCCATATCGCCCTCCTGTCTCGATCGATGTTCGCGGCAGAATTATACGTCACCGCGCTCCGCTGAGGGTAGAGCTGCGATCGACCTCTACCCGTCTTTGACGAAGCTGGGGAATGGGCTTAAAATCTCCCACTGAGCATCGGAGACGGCCGGACGGATGTCGAGGTGATGCCGAGGCCCGATGGAACATCGGAGGAGGTGCAGCAATGATGAAGATCGCCATGTTGGCGCCCATTTCCTGGCGCGTTCCGCCACGCCATTACGGACCGTGGGAGCGAGTCGTTCATCTGTTGACCGAGGGACTCGTCGCTCGGGGCGTGGATGTCACCTTATTCGCCACTGCCGATTCAGAGACGCGCGCGCGCCTGATAGCCGTCGCGCCGCGACCCTACTCCGAAGACCCCGATCTGGAACCCAAGGTTTGGGAATGCCTGCATATCTCGGAGGTATTCGAGCGCGCATCGGAGTTCGATCTCATTCACAATCACTTCGATTTCCTGCCGCTGACCTACAGCAGTCTGGTCCAGACGCCGGTCCTGACCACCATCCATGGATTTTCCTCGCCCAAGATTCTGCCCGTATATCGAAAATATAACGGCAAAGTGTATTACGTTTCCATCAGTCAGGCCGATCGTCGCCCGGAACTCGATTATGTGGCCACCATCTATCATGGCATTCCCGTGGATCACTATCGATTGACCGAAAAGCCAGGCGACTATCTCCTCTTTTTCGGGCGCATTCACCACGACAAAGGGACGGCCGAAGCCATCGAAGTGGCGCAGCGGTTCGGGATGAAATTGATCATCGCGGGCATCATTCACGATCGGGCTTACTTCGATGAAAAAGTGGCGCCTCATCTGGATGGCGAACGGGTGGAATATATTGGTTCGGTCGGCCCGGAGCGGCACAACGAGTTACTGGGGGGGGCGTATGCTCTCTTGCATCTGATCCACTTCGAAGAACCATTCGGGCTCAGCGTGATCGAAGCGATGGCTTGCGGCACGCCGGTGGTGGCCTTTGGTCGTGGAGCGATCCCCGAGATCGTGGAGCACGAGAAGACGGGGTTCATCGTTCACAATGTGGACGAGGCGGTGGAGGCTCTTCGACGCATCCCTCAACTCAACCGCGCCGATTGTCGTCGCGTTGTCCAGGAGCGATTCACTCAGGATCGCATGGTCTCCGATTATATGCGCGTTTACGAGCAGATTCTCGATAAGGAGCGCGCCCGCCTCGCCGAGACGGTCCATGATCGGCGACCCTGGGGCGAATACTGGGTGCTCGAAGATACGGATCGGTACAAGGTCAAGCGCATCAATGTCCTCCCTGGAAAACGACTGAGTTACCAGAAGCACTTCAAACGATCCGAGCACTGGTTCATCGTCAACGGTGTAGCCAAGGTCACGCTGGACGGGAAAGAGATCATCGTACGGGCGGGCGAGCCGGTTGACATTCCCGTGGGCACGGCGCATCGGATCGAGAATATCGGCCAGGACGTATTGACGTTCATCGAAGTCCAGCATGGAACCTATTTCGGCGAAGACGACATCATTCGCTTGCAAGACGATTACGGACGCCCCACATCGTGAGTGAACCATTCCTTCTCGGCGTCAATTACTGGCCGCGCCAGACGGCGATGTATTGGTGGCGGGAGTTCGATCCCGCACAGGTGGACGCCGATGTCGCGCAATTGAAGCGAGCCGGATTGACGGTCATCCGGTTGTTTCTCCTCTGGGAAGATTTTCAACCTCATCCCCGGCGCGTATCCGTCCGCTCGCTCGGACATCTCGTCACCGTCGCCGATATCGCCCACCGGGTCGGGATGAAGCTCATGCCCACCTTGTTCACCGGTCACATGAGTGGCGTCAACTGGCTACCCGAGTGGATGTTGGGATCGGAGAGAGCCATCCACCGATTTCCCATCTTCTCCAACGGACGATTGGTTGAGCGAACGATCAGGAATTACTATCACGATCGAGAGGTGATCGAGGCACAGAAGCTCCTGATCCGCGAAGTAGCCCGAGCGCTCGGCGATCATCCAGCACTCTGGGCCTGGGATCTCGGCAATGAGCCCTCTACGTATGTGATTCCATCAGATCGTCAGGCGGCCATCGCCTGGCTCGATGAGATGGTCGATGAATTGAAGCGATGTGACCCCGGGCATCCGGTGACACTCGGACTTCATATGGAAGACCTGGAGGAGGATCGTCGCTTGGGGCCCGCCGAAGCGGCGCGTCGTTGCGACTTTCTCAGCATGCATGGATATCCCATCTATACCACCTGGGCGGACGGACCGATGGATGTGGCCGTCTTGCCATTCCTCGGGGCATTGACGCGGTGGTTGGGCGACAAGGAGGTATTGTTCCAGGAATTCGGCATGCCGACATGGCCGACGCTCGGACCGCCTCTGTCGCCAGCCGAGCGAGCGGCGCTCGCCCGATCACGGGTGACTTTAGCCTCCGAGAGCGAGCAGGCGGAGTTTTATCGACGGGCGCTCCCGCTGCTCCATCAGCACGGGTTCATAGGAGCGATGGCCTGGTGTTATGGTGACTACGATCCCCGCCTGTGGTCGCAACCTCCGTGCGACGAGAAGGTGCACGAACGATTCTTCGGACTGTTTCGCTATGACGGATCGGCCAAGCCGGCGGTCGCCGTGATGCGGGAATTCCTCGATCTTCATCGCGTCGAAAGCGAACCGGATACGGGTTGGATCGACATCCCTCGCGATGCCTATTATCGACGCCCGAGCGAGCATATCAAGCGACTCTACCGGCGATTCAAGCGTCGGTTCTTCTCTTCCTGAAATGGAGGACTCCTCCACGGCCCGGGCGCGTCGTCTCACCGAAGCGATCAATCGCCATAAGCCGGGTCCTCAGCACTCCGGTGAGCCTGAGGAGGGGCACTGGCCAACCAGATGCGCCTGAGCCAGGAGGCGACGTCGTCGATCAACGTGTACAGTGTGGGCAGGACGATGAGCGTGAGCACGGTGGATGCGATGAGCCCTCCCATTACGGTGCGAGCCATGGGAAAATACCGCAGACCGAAAATGCCGCTGGTGCCGATGGCCAGGGGCATCAAACCGACCACCGTCGTGCTCGCCGTCATGAGGATGGGACGGAATCGTTCGCGGCATCCGGCCAGGATCGCTTCGGTCCGAGACATTCCTCTTTCCGCATCTATTCATTGCCGTTCGCGGCGAATCAGAGAGCCGGAGCGATATGGGAGGTCAGGGCGAAGGCGAGCGGCGAGAAGCAAGAGGGGTTGTGGTGGCGCAGAGAGGCTGAGGAGCCTTCAGCGCTGGGATGTTGAACAGAAACTGTATAATCACTTGTTAGCGCGGACGCTACGCGGGCCTCCGCCTGGCGGCTTATCCGACGCGCCGTTAGCGGCGTGGACTACGTCGAAAACTGTGGTGAGTGAAAATGTCAAAACATAAATACCAAGCTGTGATGTTCGATCTGTACACAGCTCTCCTGAATTCCTGGTCCCTTTGGAGTAAGGTGGCAAGGTCAGATCAGGCCGGGTTAAACTGGAGAAATAGGGTCCTAAAGCTGACCTATCAGGCGAGTGCATACCGACCCTACGAGGGTATCATCAAGGAGGCTGCAAAAGACGTTGGGATACCTCATGAACGGGCAAACGAACTCATACAGCGTTGGGGTGAGGTTGAACCGTGGCCTGA
>RFHM01000365.1 GCA_003696865.1 Acidobacteriota bacterium
AACCCGACCATGAACAGACAAAGTGTTGGGGACGAACTGTAGACTTGGAAGCCGAGGTGAAGAAGCGGTTCATTCCTTTAGGTTGTTTCACCTCTTGTCGCCAGTCTTGAGCGTCGGTTCTAGGATCACAAGATCGGGTCACTTAGAACCTCTCAATGATGAACCCATAGACGGTGAGCACATGGGCGAAGTGAATCAATGCCGGAAAATCGGCCAGCTTCTTTTCCGGCAGATGAGCCGCCAATAGCGGTTATGCCACGTCTGCGGGCCGGTGACCGGTGGCCCACCGCGACGACACATACCGGCGGCCGGTGGGGCGAAGACTATTCCTCGGAGAATCCCGCGAACACATCGTCGAACGAGAGTTGATCGGAATGCTCATCCTGCTGGTGATGCGGTGTGCTCCTTTTCGCTCCCAGTCCCAGCGCGGCTTTGACGTCATTGAGGTTGAAACGGATGAGACGGCTGGTCAGCATGATGGCGGGGATGCGCCCACGTCGCCGGAGTCGATGAACGGTGGATTCGCTCACCTGTAAGATCTCGGCCAACTGGCGTGCGGTGAGGAACTCTGTTCGTTTATCGGCCTCTTTCATCGTTTCGACTGGAGTTGAATACTGACGTGACGGCGTTCGGCTCCTCCCACGTCCACGGTGATGGATTGCGGGGCATACCCTGTCGCCGTCGCCGTCAGTCGATAGCGGGCACGAGTGGCTGGAACGCGAAAGGCAAAGGCCCCGCTGCGATTGGTCGTCGTCTCTCGCTTCAACTTGGGCACCGGTTCGGCCTGGAAAGCAATGCGTTCCAGCACCACGCGCGCTCCGGGAACAAGATATCCTTGAGGATCGAAGACAGCGCCATTGATGACCGCATAAAGCTTGACGGGAGTCAGTCGTACGGGCCGTTTGAGCCGCTTCCGTTGACCGCGCTTCACTTCGATGGACTTAATGACGGCCTGCTCGTATGACGGCGAATAGAAGACGAGCGCGTACCGCCCCGGCAGGAGGCGGCGGAGGACGAATCGACCTTGAGAATCGGTCGTCGTTTCGGCCACCAGCTTGTCGGTGCGGCGGCTGATGGCCCGTACGCGGACGTCAGCGACCGGCTCGCCATCTCGATTCTCGACCACGCCCTGGATGGTTGCTCGGTTGCCAGAAGACGATTGAGCGGGCGCAGAGAGAGGAACGAGCGGCATGAGCAGGCAGATGGTCAATGCGCTCCTGATCGGGTTGTTCATCGATCGTCTACTCCCATCACCCAGTGAGTATGCAAGCATAGCACACATTCGGTCCAGAGGTAAATTTTGCCAGTGCGTCGGAGCTGTGTTAGAATAATTCCGATGTTCGGGCGGGCCAGAGCGGTGATTCCCAGTTTGATCCTCATCGGTTCTCTCATTCCCGTCGTCCTGGCGCGACCCCAGCGTTCGGCCATCGAGTTGGAGAGTGGACTGGTGACCATCGACGTCACGGTGATGAACGAGGAAGGCGAGTATGTCACCGATCTTGACCGGGAGGACTTCACCATCTTACATGATGGCTTTCCTCGCCCGATCGCTTTCTTCGAGACGCAGCGAGATCGGACGCTCACTCGACCCCTGGCCGTCGTCTTTGCGTTAGACGTGTCGGGGAGCTTGGGGAATCAAATTGCCGACCAGCAGTATGCGGCCCGTCAGTTCGTGCACCTCGTACAAGAGAACTCATTGTTTGCCGTCATTGGGTTCAACGATCGCGTCCACATTTACCAGCGGTTCACCAGTAACCCGAGGAAACTGCAGCAGGCTTTCGCCCGGGCGCGAAATATCGGTGGTCGGACCCGCCTTTATGATGCCATCAATCGAGCCATCACCATGTTGGTGAGGGAAGCCCCACGCCGGTTCCGCGGCCGTCGTCTCCGTCGCGTCGTCGTCGTCATCACCGATGGCTTCGATTATACCAGCGTCGTAGACCGCGAAGAACTCATTCGGCGAGCCAACAATGCCGGCGTAACCATCTATTCGGTGACCTTGCCGTCCTATGTGCTCTCGGTGAGCGGCAAGCGTCGGGTGCCGACCTTGCTGGACGCTTCGGGGATCGTGGCTCGGACGGGGGGGATCGACTTTCCCGTTGAGGAGCGCAACTTCGCCAGAATCTTCCGCGCCATTGCCGAAGAGATACGGGCCAGCTACGTTCTCTCCTATTATCCGCCACCGGCCGATTTGAGCGATGGACAGACCCATCGGATCAAGATCATCATCAACCGCCCGGGAGTGAAGGTGCGTCAGAGTCGATACGAATACACCGCCCCGCAGCGGCGCTGAGGAGAATCACTCCCGAAGATCCTCAATGAGCGACTGACGGGTCCGCCCTTCGAGTTTTCCCCGCGCACGGTAATGGGGGTGTCGCACTTCCAGATAGGCGTCGTTGGCCTCGTTCCGGAACGCGGCGATCTGCTCGGGCGTCAAAGTGAATTTCAGATAGTGCACCGTGCTGGTGGTATCCGCTTTGCTCCGACCCGGTTCGTATTCTCCATGGATCTCGTGTTCGGGGCCGATGCAAAGATACACCGTCTTCTCGATATCGACGAGGCGGGGCAACATTTCCCGGAGGCGCTTGAGGTCGTCGATTTCGATGAACATCGTGGCGCTCAATTGACCTTCGGCGGGGATGAGCTCGTTGTACACGTCGATCTCCTGTTGGATCTTTCCCTCATCGACCATGCGCTCGGCGCGCATCATCTCCTGAATTTGATAGATCACCGTATCGCGGTTCTCGAAGACGAACGAGAGGATGTCGCCGACGGGGACGCGCCGAATTTTCTTCAACTCGATGATGTAGCGCCGGAAGTCGGGCCGTATTTTTTCGTATTCGGCGATGTCTTTGATATCTTCGCGCGTGACCTTCCTCATCGGCTACCTCCCGTTGTGTTCCTGGAATCCATAGGCTTCGGCGATGATTTGAATGGGATGAACCGGCTTTCGCCGGGTTCCCTGGGCGATCTGGAGTCCGGCCAGGGGACAGTCTGAAACCACGCGATCGGCCGGCTCTTCGGTCACCCGGGCGAACAGTTTCTCCGCCCACTTCATTGACAGGGGATAATATTCCTTCTTGGCTCCCCAGGTGCCATCATGAGCCGAGCACTGCTCGATGAGACGAACGCGGGTATCGGGCAACAACTGCATGAGATCGCGGGACTTGAATCCGATGTTCTGTGCCCGGAGATGACAGGGGATGTGGTAAACGATGCGTCCCCCACCCTTGACGAAATCAGTGTTGAGCTTTCCCTCCTGGTGCCGCTTCATCAGATACTCGCAAATATCGAACACCTGCTCGGCGAGCCTGCGCACCCGGTCCTCATCGACCAATGCCGGATATTCCTGCTTGAGCATCAACGTGCACGTGGGGCCGAGGCTGACAATGTTCACACCACTCCGGACGAAATCTTCCAGAGATCGGCTATTGAACGCCACGCTCTCTAAAGCGGAGTCCAAGTCGCCGCTGTCCAGATAAGGCATGCCACAGCATCTCTGTCGTGGAACCACCACGTCGATGCCGTTCTTTTCCAGCACGTGAACGGCGGCTTTGCCGATTTCCGGCTGGTTGTAATTCACCGAACAGGTGTAGAACAAAACGACTCTTTTCCCAGAAGACGCTGTGGAGGGCGATGAGCGACGACGATGCTTGGCATACCATTCGGCGAACGTCTCGCGGTGGAATGAAGGGAGGTTCCGGTGACGGTGAACGCCCAACGCTTTTTCCATCACCAGTCGCACCAGAGGATTTTGGTTCGCCCAGTTGGAGAGTGGGGCCAACGCACATCCCAGAGTCCCCATGGCATCGGTGTGGCTGAGGATGCGGTCTTTCAAAGGAATGCCTCGACGCCTGGCCTTGACGAGCTTGCCCCGGAGCATGAGATGGGGGAAATCAATCTGCCAGCGATGGGGTGGCGTGTAAGGACAGTGGTTGTAACAGAGCTTGCACTGATAGCAGAGATCGATGATTCGTTCGAAATCTGCCGGGCCGAGATTCTCGACCTCATCGCCCTGGTGATCAATGGTCTTGAACAGGACATCGAATGATGGACATAAATTGAAACAACGACGGCATCCATGACAGATGTCGAACACCCGGAGCAGCTCTTTCTCCAACGCCTGCTGATCCCAGAATTCAGCGCTGGTATGGTTCAAGGCCATATGTTCCTCCAGCTCGAGGCTCGGACAATTCGACTGGAAGCCTCCTCTTCACCCCGCATATCATCACCGGGAAGCCAGATGACCGATCCGAGATAGGCACAGAGGAACCGGGGCGAGGTCTCACCGTTCAACGTCATATCCGACCCCATCCGCGCGCCTGGATGAGAATCGCGCCTTCCTCACGGGCACCGGTTCCCCTGAGCTCTATGCGCTGTAAGGATGAGCCCGGCCAGGAGGCACGCTCAAACAGCGGCGGCCGGTTCTTTCCCCTTGATTTGCTCCAGGCCCTTGGTAAACCGAGTGGCGTGCGATTTCTCGGCTCTGGCCAGCGTCTCAAACCACTCGGCGAGATCGTCCAACCCCTCCTCTCGCGCCGTCTTGGCGAATCCGGGATACATCTCGGTATACTCGTAGGTCTCGCCTTCAATGGCTGACTGCAAGTTCTTCTCCGTACTCCCGAAGGGAGCGCCGGTCACCGGATCGCCAACCTGCTTGAGGAAGTCCAGGTGTCCGAACGCATGACCGGTCTCCGCCTCTGCTGTATCCCGGAACAGTCCGCCGATATCGGGATAGCCCTCGATGTCGGCGATGCGCGCGAAATAGAGATACCGTCGATTAGCTTGAGACTCACCGGCAAAAGCCGCCTTCAGATTCTCCAAGCTCTTGGTTCCTTCCAGCTTTGCCATAACACCACCTCCTTTGATGGATTTCATTCACCGATGTTCGGGCGAATCTCGTTTCGCGATGAATTATTAAATAAGAATAATTCTCATTTGTCAAGTCCGGCCAATCAGGCACGTTTCTTCCGTTGGCAAGCTGGACAAATACCGTTGATGTGAACGATGTGATCGATCACCTGGTAGTTGTTCAATGCCTTCTTGGACAGTGGGAGGACGTCGAGCTGAGGATGAGAGAGATCTTCCACGCGGTGGCATTGAACGCAGAATAGATGATGATGGCGTTGAGGATTCGCGTCATAGCGAGCTGCCGTCTCATGAGGGAAACTCACTTTGCGGATGATCCCCTCGCGTTCGAAAAGTTCCAGGGTCTTATAGACGGTGGCCCGGGAGATAGTCGGATAGTCGGATTGAATGGTGCGAAAGATGTCTTCGGCGGTTGGGTGTTCGGTTGAGTTCAGGAGCGCCTGATAGATAGCCAATCGCTGGTGGGTGACGTTGAGATGCCGTCGCCTGCAGAATTGAATGAACTCCTCTATGCGGTTCTTCTCCATGTCACCAGCCACTGGCCGTATTCCTTTCAACGTAACAGGAAATAGTGTCAGGATTTGCCTCGTTCGTCAAGAACCTCTAGCCCGTCGATGGGGAACGCGAAGGATCAATGGGATCAGACCCGAGCCAGTGTGCCACCAGGAGGGAGACATCATGGTCATCGACGATGTCCTGTTGGGACATACCGAGAAGGACCTTCGATGATCCGATGGTGAAGGGGGGAGAAGGAGCGCTCCCGGCAGGACTCGAACCTGCGACCCACGGCTTAGAAGGCCGTTGCTCTGATCCGACTGAGCTACGGGAGCGCGTTGATCCCCAACGACTTACAATGCTACCACCCGAGACCCCTTTTCGTCCAGTAGCGTATTTGTAGCGTTTTCGGCCAAAATCTCCACCGCCCGCCGCTTGCCCTCCGGCGTCGGGTGCGCATAGCGGAGCGTCATTTGGATGGACTTGTGACCCAAGAGCTCCTTGACCGTCACCAGGTCCACACCCGACCTGACCAACCGACTGGCGAACGTGTGCCGGAGGTCGTGGAACCGGAAACCGGTGATCCCCGCCTCCCGGAGCGCGTTGTTGAACGCCGTCTTGATCGCCCCCATGGGCCGGCCGTTCCACGGCGTGCCGAACACGTGGTCGCTCACCCGCGGGAGGGCCGAGAGCGTCTCCCGGACGAGCCGGTTCATGGGGACGGTCCGGGAC
>RFHM01000366.1 GCA_003696865.1 Acidobacteriota bacterium
AGGTGAGATTGACCATCAACGACTGACTCCGGACATCGTTCTGGCGGAACGTCGATGGTCCGCCGATTCCTCCGGGAACGCTGGGGAAGTTGCCATTACGCTGATCAGCGAAACTGTAGCGGGTGAACAAGGCGTGTTCGGGACTGAGCTGGGCATCGTTGCGAATGAGGAAATAATCGTAATTCTTCGTCTGCAACTGCTGGAGGATCTCCGGACCCAGACCGAGCGATGCCTTGGCTCGATTGATGGCCTCGATGTTGTCCAGGATGAAACTGTTGTACTGAGGCGACTCGGCGCGTCGCTGGCCTTCGTAGTTGCCGAAGTAAAAGAAGCGATCTTTAACGATCGGTCCCCCGACCGAGGCGCCGAATTGGTGCTGCCGCAGTACGTCGAACCCTGGCGCGCTGAGGATGTTCTTGGCATCTAACGCATCGTTCCGCAGATAATAGTAGACGGTTCCGTGGACATCGTTGCCGCCACTCTTGGTGATGATGTTGACGATGCCTCCCATGACGCGGCCATATTCCAGGGAATAGGTACTGCTCAGAACGCGGAACTCTTTGACGGCATCTTGTGAGGGCCCGATATGCTGCAGACCGTTGAGCGAGACGGTGTGATCGCCGCCGTCCAGTCCGATGAAGTTGGTATGCTGTTCGAACAAGCCCCCGAACGCCAATCGCGGCACATCTTCAAGGAGCGGCGAGCTGGCTCCGAAGGAGATCCCCTTCCCCACCACCGTGGACGGCGTGAGCAGGGCGAAATCGATGAACTGACGTCCATTGATGGGCAACTCGGTGATGCGCACCTCGTCGATGACCTCGCTCAATTCCGTCTTGGTCGGTTCCACCAGGGCCACGCCGGTATCTCTCACCTCGATCTCTTCGGTCAATGCCTCGACGCGAAGCGTGGCATCCAGCGTCGCCGTTTGACCGACGGTCAACACGACATCCTTGATGACCAGCGGCTGAAAACCTTCGGCCTCGATGGTGAGCTCATACCGACCGGGTTGCAATGGACCGAGGCGATAAAAACCACTTTCATTGGTCGTCGTCTCGGCCGTTCGATTCGTTTTCACATTCCGAGCTTCGACCCGCGCTCCCGCCACGACGGCACCGGCCGGGTCGCGAACCGTTCCGCTCAATTCCGCTCCCACGGTCTGTCCGCGGGCCAAACCCGGAATCATACTCCCGCACATGGCGAGTAAAATGAGATACTCTCTGATGCGATACCGCATATACTTCACCTCCTTCGACGTGTTCCACGACGCGTTAATCTCTTTCCCCGCTCCTCACTCGATGAGGGAGGAGCCGCAGAAGCGACAAACGGGGCGAGCCAACGATTGGCTCCTTTGATGAGGGCCACCATGGCGCGTTCAGCAGCCACACCATCGCCGCGCCGGATGGCGTTGAACACGCGAGCGTGACTTCGGGCGAGCCGCCGGCGATTCTCTCTGCCGTAATCGATGCCGGAAAAGGCGTCGCGAATGACTTCCAGCAGCGCCATGGCCAGGAACTCGAATACCGGATTCCCTTGACTTCGCCCGAGGGCGTGATGAAAGGCATCATCGAAGTGTTCGAATTCCGCCTCGGAATCGAGATGGGCCTTCATTCCTTCGATGGCAGCGGCCATCTCCTCGATGAGCTCGGGACGGGCGTACTGAGCCGCCCGTCGGGCCATCACCGGCTCGATGGCCAGCCGCGCTTCGGTCACCTGCTGGATGGGAATCCGCCGCAGTTTCAGGAGCAGCGTGAGAGAACTGGCCAGTGACTCCCCATCCACTCGCGTCACGAAGGCGCCACCACGGGCCCCCTTGCGAATCTCAACGATACCCTGCTGTTCGAGTTGACGCAGCGCTTCCCGGATACAGGCGCGGCTGGTGCCAAACCGCTCGGCCAATTGACGTTCGGAGGGGAGCCGATGCCCGGGCTCGATGTGCCCCTGAAGGATGAGCTGGCGGATCTGATCGGCGACGACATCGGAGAGCCGCACCGCTCGAACCGGCTTGAACAATCGTAAGCTCACTTTCGATCCCACAACGCCCTCGCGGAATAACGTTTATGGTCAGACCATTCGTAAGTTACACCAAAGCGCTCATCATGTCAAGGGCGTGAGAAAATTTCCATCCTTCGGCGGAATGAACCGGAGGAAGGATGGGCTCAGGCCCTCGTCGCTCTCTCCAGCGACTATTCCGACGAACGACCGGCGAGCGGCCAGGAAGCGCTCAACGGGAATGGACTCACCGAACGGGGTGTCACAGGCTCACCTCTCATCTGGTCATCGGCTCGAGAGGCGATATCGAACTCGGCGAGCAGTCCTCAAGGAGGGAACACCAGCATCCGGCTCCGTCAGGCCTCATTCCCCGGCCGCCGCGACGCCGGCGCGAGCGCAGGCATCGTCCACGTCCGGGGGACCACCGGCGACGCCCACGGCGCCGATGATGCGCCCATCCTCTTGGATGGGAACGCCTCCGGCGGCGGCGGCGAACTCGCCACCGGTGATGGTGGCCAGACTGGCGAAGAAATCGGGGAGGGCTTGAGCCAGAGTTCGCATCTCGGCCGTCGGCTGGCCGAAGGCGGCGGCGGCACAGGCCTTGGCCCGAGCGACGTCAGGAGCGATCCACGATGTCCCGTCCATGCGGACCGACGCGATCATCCGACCGCTGGCGTCGACGACCGTGATGCCCATGGGAATGCCCATCTCTTCGGCCTTCTTCTCGCAGGCCACGATGATCTTCTTAGCTCGTTCCAGCGTCAATGGCATAGGCACACCTCCTCGGTCGTAGTCACGTTTCTTCCCAGCGATAGAAGCCCTGGCCGGTCTTCTTCCCCAGCTTCCCCTCGCGGACCATGCGTTTGAGAATCTCCGGAGGCCGGAACACTTCTGAGCCCAGTTTCTCGTAGAGGTACTCGGCGATGTGCAAGCGCACGTCCAGTCCCACCAGGTCGCCGAGCCGCAATGGGCCCATGGGATGGTTGTATCCCAACTCCATGGCCCGGTCGATATCCTCGACGCTGGCCACGCCCTGCTCCACCATCCGCATGGCTTCCAGTCCCAGGGCCACTCCCAATCGACTGGTGGCGAACCCGGGAAAGTCGCGAACGACGATGGGTTCCTTTTTCATACGGCGCGCCACGTCGAGGACCACCTCGACGACCTCCGGGGCCGTCTCATCATGGCGCACGACCTCGACGAGCTTCATGATGTGGGGTGGATTGAAGAAATGCATCCCCAGGACGGCTTGAGGGCGACGGGTCGCCTCGGCGATCTCTTTCACGGAGAGCGAAGAGGTATTGGTGGCTAGGATAGTCTCCGAAGGACAGCTCCGGTCGAGCGAGCGAAATATCTCTTGCTTGAGGGCGAGCTTTTCCGGCGCCGCTTCGATGACCAGATCGGCGTCGGCCACAGCATGCCGAAAATCCGCGGTCGGCTCGATGGCCGAGAGCGTCGCTTTCTTCTCCTCTTCGGTGACCTTCCCCCGCCGGATGCCTCCATCGAGCGTCGTTTCGATGTGTTTCATCGCTCGATCGAGGATCTCCTCGTTGAGATCGTAGAGGCGGACGGCGTAACCGGCCATGGCCGCCACCTGGGCAATACCCCGGCCCATCGTGCCGGCACCGAGCACGGCGATGGAGCGAATCGGCGTACGTGTCTCCATAGAACGTGACCTCCTCGGACAATTCAGTAACCGAACTCGGCGGGCGCCGAGGGCGCTCTCCGCCGTGGCCTGAGCGCCTCGCGGCGATCCCGACCGAGGCGCTCCAGGTAGTGATTCCGGTCTTTCACCCCCAGCACCCAACGCTGGAGCCAGCGATGAAATTGCTCCGGCGTTTTCGTCTCCCGATGGTACTCGTGGAAGTAGTCATTGTCTCGATTGTAGTAACCCACCACCGGCGAAGGATGCGCCCCCCAAGGTTGTTCCACCACGGCGGTGACCAGAAATCCGGGGATGAGCGTCCGGTTGGGATCGCTGAGGATCACGTCTGCGGGGACGATCTCTTCAGCGGTGACGATGACGCGTCGACTGGCCCGCACGGCATCGATGGTCACGCCCAGGTTTCCCCAGAGATGGCAGTTCCCGGCTTCATCGGCCCGCTGAACGTGAACGATGGCCACGTCCGGTTCGATGGCCCGCACGGCGATGAGCCGATCGCCGGTATAGGGACAGGTGATCGACCGGAGATGATCATTGCGGCGCTGAATATCGGAGCCCAGCGCCGTCCGCGCCGGCAGATAGGGAACGCCCAGAGCTCCGGCGTGCAAACCGAGCGCGATGGTGAAATTGGTATGATCCTCCATCTCCAGCGGCCGTGGCATTCCCTCCTCGACCGCCCGTCGCAGATTATAGGCCGATCCACCGCTCACGTTTCCCACCCAGGCGGCGATGACCTTTTCGACGCAACCGGCACCGATCAACTGATCGAAGAGGATATCGGAAATAGGTCCGATGAGCGTCAGATCCCGCTTCCTCTGGCGGATGATCTCGTGCCCGGCGGCGAAGGGAATGAGCGCCTCCATAGCCGTGCCCATGACGATGCTCGCCCCATCGGGCACATACTGTTCGATGGCTTCGCTCAGGGTCATCCGCTTCCCCATCGTCGTTCACCGCGTCCAGAATCCCCGAGGATCGAGTTCTCGGATGATGCTCAGTTCCTCCTCGGTCGGCGGCGGCGTCTCGTCGAGATCCTTCGAGACGCGAAGCGGCCACCCGGTGTGCGCCAGCACGTCATCCACGCTGATGCCGGGATGCACCGAGGAGAGAACGGCTTCTTTGGTCACCGGATCGAATTCCAGAATGGCTTTATCGGTGATGACCACCGATGGCCCGCCGCGCGGCAATCCTACCGCCGACCGCCAATTCCCTCCCTCTCCATAGCCCGGCGAGGTGATGTAAGAGACGCGCTCTCGGAAGCGTCGCTTCTCATGAGCCATGATAGCGATGAGACGGTGGGCCAGTGAGGCGATATCGCACGCTCCACCACTTCCCGGCAATCGAATCGCACGACGGCCGTCGGCGCGAACCAAAGTTGTGTTGAGATTCCCGAACCGATCGATTTCTGCCCCTCCGATGAACCCCACATCCACGCGGCCTTGCTGGAGCAGTCCCATCACCGCGAGCATATCGGCGCACGAGGTGGCCCGATAGATGTTAGGCGGATCACTCATCGTATAGAGCATCTCCGCCGACGGCATCTCTCGAATGATGCCGTTTTCGTAGAGGCCAATGGCCTGCGGGGCATGCGTTCGCTTGGCCAGCAGAAAGCCGAGCAGGGGCAGGCGCATGCCGACGAAGACGACCTGCCCATCTTCGATCTGCCGAGCGGCGGCGACGACCATGAGTTCTCTCAGCGTGTACCCGGTCATTGCAGATTCTCAATGAGCAGCGCGATGCCCTGCCCGCCGGAGATACACAGCGTAGCCAGTCCCAGCCGCGCGCCTCGCCGTCGAAGCGCATGGATGAGCGTCACCGTGATGCGGGCGCCGGTACAGCCGATGGGGTGTCCCAAAGCGATGGCGCCGCCGTGGACGTTGAGGCGATCATGGTCGAACCGGAGTTCCCGATCGCAAGCCAGGACCTGGGCGGCGAAAGCCTCGTTGAGCTCGATGAGATCGACGTCCGACAGCTGGAGTTTCTGTCGCTCCAGGAGACGCTTGATGGCCGGAACGGGGGCGATCCCCATGATCGAGGGATCGACGCCGGCGATGGTCCAGTCGATGAGACGGGCCTGCGGCTCTACGCCCGAAGCCTTGATCATCTCTTCGGAGAGGACGACGAGCGCCGCCGCTCCGTCGGTGATCCCGGACGCATTCCCCGCCGTCACCGTCCCATCGCGCTTGAACACGGGAGGGAGCTTGGCCAGCTTCTCCATGGACGTATCCGGGCGAACGTGCTCGTCGAAGTCCAGCCACCGCGCTTCATCCCCCGGGCGCCCCACCTCCAGTGGCAGGAGTTCGTCCTCGAAGGCTCCGGTTCGAGCCGCTTGCGCCGCCCGCTGGTGAGAGCGGAGAGCATAGGCATCCTGCTCCTGACGAGAAATCTCGTACATTCCGGCGAGCTTCTCCGCCGTCTCTCCCATGAGCATTTGGGAGAGCGGACAGAGAAATCCATCGCGATACATGGCATCGACGAGTTGGGCGTGCCCCAATCGCCGTCCCCATCTCACGCCCTCGGCGAGATAAGGGACGCGGCTCATCGATTCCGTCCCGCCGACGAGCACGGCGCGAGCCCGTCCGGCCAGAATCATCTGTGCCGCGTCGATGATGGCCTGCAAGCCCGAGCCACAGGCGCGATTGACCGTATACGCGGGGACGGACTGATCCAACCCGGCGCGCACGGCGATCTGCCGGGCCACATTGGGTCCGACGCCCGCTTGACGAGCGCAACCGAAGATGACTTCCTCGATGGCCGACAGGTTCACCCCGGCGCGATCCAGGGCTTCTCTGGCCACCGGCACGGCCAGATCGGCGGCCGACCATTCTTTGAGCGTCCCACCAAAATTTCCGATGGGCGTTCGTACGGCCCCGGCCAGAAAAACGCTGTTCATGGTCCCCCCTGATTGGTTGGTCTGACGACGACTTCGAAGACATCGACGTGGGGCGGTTGCCTGAGAGCCCAGAGGATGGTGCGGGCGACATCCTCGGCCTGGAGCGGCGTCACCCCACGAAAGCGCTCCAGCGCCTGAGGAGGTATACGATTGATGAATTCCGTCTCCACAATCCCCGGTTCGATGACCGTGACGCGAATATGATGATCATAGACTTCCTGCCGCAGCGCCTCCGAGACGGCGATGACGCCGAATTTCGTCGCCGAGTAGACGCCCATTCCGGCCAGCGTTCGTCGCCCGGCTATTG
>RFHM01000367.1 GCA_003696865.1 Acidobacteriota bacterium
CCGTCTTGGAACTGAGATACGTCTCCATCCTCAACGTTAAGATCGTCCCTTCAGGAACGATCGATCGCTGGGAAGAAGCAGCCCCCGGGGAAGAGAAAAGCAGCGCCGCGCTCAAGGCAACCAACAAGGGGAGAGCGACGAGCCGGATGTCATATCTACTCGATCTGATCATGGTGAACCTCCTTCGCCATAGGTTTATCAGCCCTCATCCCACGCTGTTCCCTCGCCTTGTTAGATGCTCATTCACATCCGCCGTTTGTCCTTAACGCATCGCGGGAATCATGATGACCGCTCGGTGCATTTGACCATCCTGTGTAAGTATCCATCATCGCCGAGAAGTTGTAAACTCCGGACCGAAGATTCTCGCTCCCGTCGCCCGGATGCGGGCGATGAGGCTCAACCGTCAGGTTTCTTGACAGTTTCCTCCGCTCTCTGATAAATTGCCTAACCCGTGCGGATGGAGCAAAGCCGATGACGATGAAGCGAGCCGATTGGATCTTCGTTGTGGGCGTGATTGTCGTCATTCTGTTTTTCATCGCCCTCTCCAAATATGGGCGCCGGACGCCGCCGCCCATGCCGGCGAACCCCGAACATCGGGCGGCCGAGACGCGGATGGATTGTTTGCAGTGCCATGATCCCAGGCAATCGGAGGCGGTTCGACCCATCTCGGCGCGCCATCCCCAAGCCTGGATGGATGAGCGATTCAGTTGTACGGTGTGCCATCAACAGACGAGATGAGCGATGAGGCGTCTTCGTCACATGACTGATTGTCGAGCGGCGGCGGTTCAAGGCGATATTGAATACTCAATGCCGGATCTTGGCTCGGCGTGGGAGACGCGATGTGATGGTTCTCACCAGGAGGGGTCGTGGGCGCCTGCGCCGAGCGATGAAGAGACATCGCATCGCGAGAGCGGCCGGGCGAGCGGTCACATCGCTCTGATCGATCGAGCGTCTCGGTGGCTCATCATTCACTGGAGGAGGAACTATGGCCAAAGCAAAAGCCAAGGTGAAAGCAAAAAAATACTACAACTACATCGGTGGACAGTGGGTGCCGTCAGTCACCGGAGAGTTTTTCGAGAATCGGAATCCTGCCGATACCCGTGAGCTGATCGGACTCTTCCCGCGGTCCACGGCGGAAGATGTCGATCGTGCTGTCGCCGCCGCCGAAGAGGCCTATGAGAGATGGCGGCTGGTCCCCGCTCCCAAACGCGGCGAGTTGTTGTACGCGCTGGGACAGTTGCTCATTGAGCGAAAAGAAGCCTACGCCCGAGAGATGACCCGGGAGATGGGAAAGATCCTCAAAGAAACTCGTGGAGACGTTCAGGAGGCGATCGATATCACCTTCTTCACGGCGGGCGAAGGTCGTCGCCTCTATGGACAGACGACGCCATCGGAGCTGCCCAATAAGTTCGCCATGTCGGTGCGCGTGCCGTTGGGCGTCTGTGCCATCATCACGCCGTGGAACTTTCCCATGGCCATCCCCGCCTGGAAGCTCATGCCCGCGCTCCTTTGCGGAAACACGGTAGTGATGAAACCGGCGACGTATACGCCGCTCTCCATGATCAACCTGGTGCGCGCGTGTGAAGAAGTAGGCATCCCGCCTGGCGTCGTCAATGTAGTCACTGGCTCGGGGACGGAAGTGGGGACGCCATTGATCGAACATCCGGGAGTGAAACTCGTTTCGTTCACCGGCTCCACGGAGGTGGGGCGAAAGGTTTCCGAAGCGTGCGCGCCAACGTTCAAGCGATGTAGCTTAGAGATGGGAGGCAAGAATCCCATCATCATCATGGATGATGCCAATCTGGAATTGGCCCTGGATGGTGCCATCTGGGGCGGCTTCGGCACCACCGGTCAACGGTGTACGGCGGCCAGTCGAGTGATCGTTCACAAAAAAGTATACCGGAAGTTTCTCCGAGCGTTCGTCGAACGCGCCCGGGCGCTCCGCATCGGCAACGGCCTGGACGAGCGCACGGAGATGGGACCCGTGGTCAGCGAGCAACAACTGGAAACGGTCATGCACTATATCGAGATCGGTCGAAAGCAGGATGGGGCCAAGTTGGTCTGTGGCGGCCAGCGATTGACCCGAGGCAAGTACGCTCACGGATATTTCCTGGAACCCACCATCTTCGCCGATGTCCATCCGGAGATGATCATCGCCCGCGAAGAGATCTTCGGTCCCGTCGTCTCCGTCATCCCATGCCGGTCGTTGGACGAGGCCATCCACATCGCCAATGGAGTGCGTTATGGACTCTCGGCGTCCATCTACACGCAGGACGTGAACACAGCGTTTCGGGCCATGCGAGATGTTGATACGGGTATTTTCTACGTCAACGCGCCGACCATCGGTGCCGAGACGCACCTTCCGTTTGGCGGGATGAAAGAGACGGGCAATGGACATCGGGAAGCGGGCGTCCAAGCGCTGGACATTTTCTCCGAGTGGAAAGCCGTGTACATCGATTACAGTGGAACGCTGCAACGGGCGCAGATTGATACCGTAGAGATTTCTCAGTGATCACAGGGAGCGAGGGCATGGGAAGGGAACGGGTGAGCGTGAGGACGCGCTCTCCGTCTCTCTTCCTCGCTTCGCGCCTGGTGACGAGGAGGAGGCCATCCTTATGATCATTGGTGTCGCCAAGGAGATCAAAGACAGTGAGTATCGCGTCGGCCTCGTGCCCGCCGGCGTGAAGGCCTTGAGAGATGAAGGACACACCGTTCTGGTCGAGCGCGGGGCGGGCGAGGGCAGTGGCATCATGGATGAGGAGTACGTGAGCGCCGGCGCCACCATCGTCGACGATCCCGATGAAGTGTGGGCGCGGTCCGAAATGATGATCAAGGTCAAAGAACCGATCGAACCGGAATACGAACGGCTGCGCGAGGGACACATCCTGTTCACCTATTTACATCTGGCTCCTGCGCCCGCATTGACGCGGACGTTGTTGGAGAAAAAAGTCATCGGCATCGCCTACGAAACGATCACCGATGAACACGGACACCTTCCCCTTCTGGTGCCCATGAGCGAAGTGGCCGGACGGATGTCCGTCCAGGTGGGGGCCGCCTATCTGGAAAAACCCAATGGCGGGCGCGGCGTGTTGCTCGGCGGTATTCCTGGAGTCTTGCCGGCGAAAGTGGTCATCATCGGTGGGGGAGTTGTAGGGTCGAACGCCGCCAAGGTGGCCATCGGTATGGGTGCTCAGGTGACGGTCATCGACCGGAATATGGAGCGACTTCGCTATCTGGATGATATTTTCGGCAGTCACATTCGCACGCTGGTATCCAACACGTATAACATCTGGAATGCCATCGAGAACGCCGACCTGGTGATCGGAGCCGTCCTCATTCCCGGGGCAGCAGCCCCCAAACTGATCACCCGTCAAATGCTCACCTCCATGCATAAAGGGGCGGTGATCGTCGATGTGGCCGTCGACCAAGGGGGATGTGTCGAGACGTCGCGTCCGACCACTCATACGCACCCCACGTTCATCGTGGACGATGTCGTTCATTACTGCGTGGCCAACATGCCCGGAGCCGTGCCCCGCACGTCCACCTTTGCCTTGACCAACGTCACGTTGCCTTACGCGCTCAAGCTGGCAACGCTCGGGCTGAAAAAGGCAATCCAATCAGATCCGGGGTTGAAGGCGGGAGTGAATACATTCGGCGGGCATGTGACGCATCCGGCGGTGGCCCAATCGCAGGGGTTGGAATACGTGCCCATCGATGAGCTGATATGAAGCGTGGAGGCGCGCCGTCGGCACGAGTCTCATCTGTGAAAATATGTGGCGCGAGCTACCATTTGGCCGCCGTTCGGTTTCGCCCATCGTGGCGGGCCCGGCATGGGAGCCACTCCCCGGCGTTCGACATCATGGAGTGAAGGCGGATTGTCATTATGGATCAGTTGGTACTGGCTAATCTCAAGCATCGACCCACGCGCACGATCATTAGCATCGTCGGCATAGCGTTGGGCGTCTGTCTGACTCTGTTGACCATTGGAATGGTGCAAGGAATGATCAAAAAGCGCGCTCAACGAGAGGCCAATGTGGGCGCGGAGATCATGGTGCGGGAGTCCGGATCGCTCGGCTTGCGGACCTGGGCTTCGCTCCTTTTGCCCATCGAAGAAGCGGCGGCCTTGGCTGAGGTCGAGGGCGTCCGGGCGGTCGTTCCCGTGGGGCAGTATTCCGTCTCTTCGCAGACCGGGTTCGGTCTGCGCATCATCGAGGGCATCCCCGAGACGGGCTATCAGGAGATCAGTGGCATCGTTTTCGTTCAAGGGCGAATGTTTCACAAACAGGCCGATGAAGCGATCGTGGATATCGTTTATGCTCAGTCACACCATCTCACGGTCAATGATCGCATCGAGGTGTTCGGTCGTCCGTTTCGGGTCGTGGGGATCTACACGCCGGAGAGTGGTCCGCGGATAAAGGTCTCGCTGGAGAAGCTTCAGGAGTATACCGGCCTATCGAACAAGTGTTCCGCCTTCCTGGTCAAATGTGAGCGTCCAGAAGAAGAGGAAGTCGTGGCGCGACGCATTCACGAGCGATTCCCCGATCGGCAAGTGCTCTTGACGCGCGATCTGCCCGTCATCTACTCGAGGGGGACGACGGCGATCAATGC
>RFHM01000368.1 GCA_003696865.1 Acidobacteriota bacterium
GTCCAGATCACATCTCGCACATCGGGCATTCGATTGCGAAGCCCGAGAGGTGGGCTTCCGGTCTTCGATGATCGGCGAGCAAATGGGCGTTTTCACACTCCTTTGGGGCAAATTCCCCCGCACTCATCGGCGCCAAGGGAGCGCGCGCTCCAGGGGACAGGAGGGCAGGCACGCCATCTCTTCACCTCGAAATGAGTTACGCCATTCCACTCAACCGGTCATTCATTCCCGGCCGTGTGGCATACCGTTTGCAAATGGCTTGGTTGAATCTCAGGAGATGCTGAAGGAGGAAGATATATGAGAAAAACGTCGCCTGTCAATCACGCGCTCGAGACGGCCGATCGGCGCCGGTTCCTCAAACTGGCGGCGGTGGGAGCGGCGACGGCCGCCCTGGCCACGGAGGTGGCCGGCGGGCAGTCTCGCCCGCTTCGTCGTCGCGCCCGTCGCGTGGCCCGTCAGTTGGGAATGAAGGCCGATCGGGTGGAGAATCATCTCATTCGGATGCAGGAAGATCTGCGGCGCGCCCTGCAAAAGCCTGTGGAACAGCGCGACTGGGTCATGGTCATCGATCCTCGCAAGTGCATCGGTTGTGACTCCTGTACGATCTCCTGCAAGGCCGAGAACGTCACCCCACCAGGGATGACGTATCGACGGGTCCCCAAGATCGAGTTCGGGGCGTTTCCCAATATCACCCGGATTTTCATGCCGGCCAACTGCATGCAGTGCGATCATCCTCCCTGCGCTGTTGCTCCCGGCGTGCCCGAAGGCGCCATCACCAAGCGTCCGGACGGCATCGTGGAGATCGACTATACTAAGCTCCGCGGCGAGGCGGCTCAAGCCGCAGCCAGGGCTTGCCCTTATTCTGCTCTTTATGTCGATGACGGGAGTTTCTATACGGAGAATACGCCCCATGGTCTCCAGCCCTATGAGACCAGAGACTTCCAGGAATACGATCAGGAGTACAACCGCAGCCAAGGAGGCTTACCCGTGGGCAGTGGTCGGAAATGTCATTTCTGCCTGCATCGATTGAATCAGGCCATGCTCCCGGCCTGCGTGACCACCTGTTTGGGCGGAGCGGTCTTTTTCGGCGATCGAAGCGATCCTCAGAGCCTCGTCTCCGAACTCCTGGCCGGTCATCGCGTCATTCGCACCAAGGAGAGTTTGGGGACGGAGCCTCGGGTCTACTACATCGACGAGCCGATCGAAGGCCGACCGCATCTCTCCTGCACCGTGTGTCATCCATAGGGAGGTGAACGGATATGGAGCGAAGAGAGACAGTGCCTCAGAATTGTCCCGGTCATTTCATGATCAGCCGACGAAACCTGCTCAAGAGCTCGGCTCTGTTAGGGGGATCTGCCCTGCTGGCTCGCCAATTGGACGGGATTTCGGGATGGCTGGCTCGCGCCTCGGCCGACGCCCTCACTCCGGTAGAGGCGGGAGAACTGGCCCGACCGGAGAACGTGATGTACTCGGTCTGCTTGCAATGTCACACGGCCTGTCCCATCAAGGGGAAGCTTCTGGACGGCGTCCTGGTCAAGGTTGACGGCAATCCCTATGGCCATGGCATGCTCCCGCCGATCGACTCGGGGACGCCACCGGCCGAAGCCGCCCTCATCGACGGGAAAGTCTGTCCCAAGGGTCAGTCGGGCGTACAGACGCTCTACGATCCTTATCGGGTGGTGAAGGTATTGAAGCGAGCCGGGCCGCGGGGATCCAACCGGTGGGTGGTCATCTCCTTCGATCAAGCCATCGACGAGATCGTCAACGGCGGAAACCTGTTCCCCGGAGAAGATCCGGTTCCTGGGTTGAGGGATCTGTTCGCGCTCCGGGATGCCGCGCTGGCCAAAGCCATGGCCGAAGATGCCCAGAAAGTGGCCGCAGGACAGATGAGCGTGGCGGCGTTCAAGTCCAAGTATGCCGGCGCCCTGGATGTGCTCATCGATGCCGATCACCCCGACCTGGGGCCCAAGAATAATCAGTTCGTGTTCCAGGCCGGTCGGATCGAGCACGGTCGCAAGGAATTCTCCAAGCGCTGGCTCATCGATGGTTTCGGGAGCATCAACTGGTACGCCCATACGACGATCTGCGAGCAATCGCATCATATCGCCTACAAGATGCTCACCAACCAGTATCGCCATGGCCAGTGGACGGGCGGCAAGAGCCACATGAAGCCGGATGCCGTCAATGCCGAGTTCATCGTGTTCTTCGGCACCGGCGCGTTCGAAGCCAACTTCGGCCCGCCGGCAATGGCCCAGAAGATCACCGAAGGGATCGCCTCCGGTCGGTTGAAGATCGCCGTGGTCGATCCCCGATTCTCCAAGACGGCGGCCAAAGCCTGGAAGTGGCTCCCGGCCAGACCGGGCACCGACGCGGCGGTGGCCTTGGGGATGATGCGCTGGATCATCGACAATGGCCGTTACGACGCGCGGTTCCTGGAGAACGCCAATCGCGCTGCCGCCGCCATCGACGGGGAGCCCAGTTGGACCAATGCCACTTTCCTCGTCAAGATCGAAGAAGGGCGACCGAGCGCCTTCCTGCGGGCATCGGATATCGGGATGGGCGATGCCGACCACTTCGTCGTCTCGCGCGGTGGCCAACTCACCGTTGTCGATCCCGATGAGAGCGAGACGCCCGTAGAGGGAGATCTGTTCGTCCAGGGAGTGATCAACGGCATTCGGTACAAATCGGCGTTCCAGTTGCTCTACGAGCAGACCCAGGAGTGCACCGTGGCCGAGTGGGCCGAATCGGCCGGCGTGTCGGAAGCCGATCTGGTGGATGTGGCGCGCGAATTGACCGCACATGGGAAACGCGCCGCCGTGGAGCTGTATCGCGGTCCGGTGCAACACACCAGCGGATACTATAACGGACAGGCGATCATCACGCTCAATCTGCTGCTCGGCAACCCCGACTGGAAGGGTGGTCTCGCCGTGGGCGGCGGGCACTGGCACGAACTCGGAGACAAGCCGGGTCAGCCGTTCAACCTGAAGACCATGCATCCCGGCAAGCTGACCGCTTTCGGCGTGAAGCTCACCCGCGAGAAAGCGAGCTACGAGAAATCCACCCTGTTCCAAGGCTATCCCGCCCGACGCCCCTGGTTCCCGCACACCGATGACGTGTATCAGGAGATCCTTCCCTCGGCGGCCGATGCCTATCCTTATTCCATCAAGGCCCTGTTCCTGCACATGGGAACGCCGGCATTCGCCACCCCGGCCGGTCACCGGGCCATTGAGACGCTGCGCGATCCCAGGAAGATTCCGCTGTTCATCGCCTGTGACATCGTCATCGGAGAGACATCCATGTATGCCGACTATCTCTTCCCCGACCTCACCTACATGGAGCGGTGGGGCACGCCGCACGAGACGCCCGATTGGCCGGCCAAGATGAGCAAGGTGCGTCAACCGATCGTCGCCCCGCTCACCGAGACGGTGACGGTGTTCGGTCAACAGATGCCCATCTCTATGGAAACCGTCATGCTGGCCATCGCCGAGCGGTTGGGTCTGCCCGGATTCGGCCCCGACGGCTTCGGTCCCGGTCAGGACCTCACGCGACCGGAGGATTTTTACCTCCGGATGGTGGCCAACATCGCTTATGGCGATAAACCGGGCGATGCCGTTCCCGAGGCCAGCGACGAGGAAATGGAGATCTTCCTTCAGGCGCGTCGTCACTTGCCGTCCACGGTCTTCGATCCGGCGCGATGGCAGGCGGTGGTCGGCCCCGACCATTGGCGAAAGGTCGTCTATGTCCTCAATCGCGGTGGCCGCTTCGAGGCGTTCGCCGACGGCTATGATGGGGACTACATGGCGCACAAGATCGCTCGCATGTTCAACATCTTCGTCGAGCCGGTGGCCCAGACGCGCCATTCGATGACCGGCGAATACTTCTCCGGCGTGCCTCGTTTCGAGCCGGTGAAAGACGCTCTCGGCCGCGTCATCACCGATGAGGAGTTCGAGTTCCAGCTCATCACCTTCAAGGAGATCACCGGCGGACAGTCGCGCACCATCGCCGACTACTGGATGATCTCCGACGTCCTGCCGGAGAACTTCGTGCTGATCAATCCCGCCGACGCGGCGCGACTGGGATTGAGCGACGGGGACCGGGTGAAGCTCGTTTCGCGCACCAATGCACAGGGCGTCTGGGACTTGCAGAATGGTCAACAGATCCCCATGGTCGGGAAGGTCAAGGTGGTTCAGGGCATCCGCCCCGGCGTCGTGGCCGTCTCCTGGCACTACGGCCACTGGGCCTATGGAGCCAATGACGTGGTCATTGACGGCGTCGCCATCAACGGTGATCCGCGACGCGCCACCGGACTCTGTCCCAATGCGGCCATGCGGGTTGACGAGCAGTTGAAGAACGTCTGCTTGACCGATCCCATCGGCGGAAGCGCGTCGTTCTACGATACGCGCGTCAACCTGGTGCGAGTCTGAAGGTCGATGGCCCGAGGAGGGGGAGCGATCATCGCTTCGCTCCCCCTTCTCACTTGGACGTCGATCATGTACCATGGAGATGGCGCACCGTGGGGATGGAGTTCCACAATGCTCCGCGGTCTCCTGAGGCTTTTGGCGCCGACTGGAATGACATGACTGATGGGAGGGTATGGGTATCGTGGCCGAGAAAAGAGAATCTCATCTTCCCGAAGCGCTCGATCAATTCATCGCTCAGTATCCACAGGTTTGGGAAGCATATAATCGACTCGGCGAAGCCGCCGCAGAAGCCGGCCCCCTGGACGAGAAGACGCGACGATTGGTGAAGCTGGCCGTGGCCATTGGCGCCGGTCGGGAGGGGGCGGTGCACGCGCACGTTCGCCAGGCTCGGCAAGAGGGGATCACGCCGGAAGAACTCCTTCACGTGGGCGTGCTGGCCATCACCACGATTGGATGGCCGGGAGCATTTGCCGCCATCACCTGGATCTCGGATCTTCTCCAGTCCTGATCTCCGGGCTCCACAAAGAATGCTTCAGCGTTCGCCGAGCGCGATGGGGGGCGCGCGCCTCCAATCGGCGCTCAGTCCTCGGACGGATCACGCCCCAGGCTGAATGTCTCCGGCAGCAACTTCCGCTCCCGGGCGGCGCGGGCTAACTCTTCGCGAAACTGAGGATGGGCGATCCGGATGAGGGCCTGAGCGCGCTCTCTGAGGTTCTTCCCATGGAGATCGGCGACGCCGTATTCGGTCACCACATAATGGACGTCGGCCCGCGTGGTCACCACGCCCGCTCCCGGCTTCAGGGTGGGCACAATGCGCGAGATCGTCCCTCCTTTGGCCGTCGCCGGCATGGCGATGATCGGCTTGCCGTCTCTGGCCTGGGCAGCGCCGCGAATGAAGTCCAGTTGTCCGCCGAATCCCGAATAGATGCGCGTGCCCATGGAATCGGAACAGACCTGACCGGTCAGATCGACTTCGATGGCCGAATTGATGGCCACCATTTTTTCGTTCCGGGCGATGATGAAGGGATCGTTGGTGTAATCGGCCGGATGGAATTCGAACAACGGGTTATTGTGCAAGTATTCATAGAGTCGGCGGCTCCCCAGGGCAAACGTGCATACCACCTTGCCCGGATGGAGTGTCTTCCGCGATCCGGTGATGACGCCGGCCTCGACGGCCTCCATGATGCCATCGGAGACCATCTCGGTATGGATGCCCAGCTCTCTCTTGTCCACGAGAGAGGCCAGCACGGCATCGGGGATGCCACCAATGCCCAGTTGGAGCGTCGACCCGTCCTCGACCAGATCGGCCACGTACTCGCCGATGCGCTTCTCGACCTCGGTGAAGCTGTGCTTCTCGAGTTCGGGCAACTCCTCGGAGACTTCAATGAGCCGAGTGACTTTGGAGATATGGACAAAGCAGTCGCCCAATGTGCGGGGCATCTTCTCATTGACTTGAGCCAGCACCACCGGGGCGCTGGCCACCGCCGCCATCGTGGCCAGACACTCCACGCCCAAACTCATGAACCCGTGCTCGTCGGGCGGTGACGTCTGAATGATCACCGCATCGAGGGGCATGCGACCACTGGTGAACAGACGAGGAATCTCGTGGAGGTGAATGGGGACATAATCGGCCCGCCCTTGGTTGACCACGGCGCGATCGGCCGGCCCCACGAACAGCGAATTGTGGCGGAATGATTCCCGCGTCTCCGGTCGGGAGAGCGGATCATCGCCCATCAGCAGGACGTGTGTGACCTGGACGTCGCGCAATTCGTCGGCGCGGGCGGCCAGCGCTTCCAGCAAGACGTAAGGGGTAGCTGCATTGCCGCTGACGAAAAGGCGATCTCCCGATGCGATCGTCGCGACAGCCTCATCAGGGGTGACGCGCCGCTTGCGATACTCATCGAACCAGTTCATCTCATGCCTCCTCCATCACCAGTTTCTCCAGATCGGCCTGGGGAAATTCGGGCAGCGGGAGCGCCGCCGACAGGTAGCCATTGAACGTGTAGAGGCCTCGCCGGAGAGCGACATTCCGTCTCAGGGCCTCTGGCACGCCTTGGGTGACGATCTCCTTCAGATAGGGAAGGAGCGCATTGGTCAGAGCGTGGGTGGATGTGCGCGCCACCATCGCCGGGACGTTCGGCGCGCAGAAGTGAATGACGCCAAAGCTGGTGAACAAGAAGTCCTCGCCGGGCGTCAACGTGGACGTCTCTACGCACCCCCCTTGATCGATAGAGAAGTCGATGATCAAGCTTCCCGGCCGCATCCTCTGGACCATCTCTTTGGTCACCAGCACCGGCGCCCGTTGTCCGGGAACCAGGACGGCGGCGATGAGGACGTCGGCGAAGGCGACGAATTTTTCGATATTCGTCTTGGTGGCCAAGGCGGTGACCACAGTGCCCTGGAAGAGTTCATCCAACTCCAGGAGCCGCTGAGGATTCTTGTCGAGGATATACACGCTGGCGCCCACGCCCAGGAAGGAACGGGCCGCATAGTACCCGACGGTACCGCCGCCGAGGATGACGACATCGGCGGGGGGGATGCCCGGAATCCCTCCGAGCAGAATGCCGCGTCCCCCGGACGTCGTCTCCAGCAACCGCCCGGCCAACTGAACGGCCATCTTGCCGGCGATCTCGCTCGATGACCGCAGGATAGGGAGCGAGCCGTCGGGTTCCTGGACGATCTCCAGCCCGATCGCGGTGATCCGTTTGTCCAGCGACCGACGAATATGTTCCCTGGGCGCCACGGCCAGGTGTAAAAACGCCATCAGCGTCGCCCGATCGTTGACCAGCTCCCACTCGGCGCCATCCGGCGGCTGCACTTTGACCACGACGTCAGCCCGGCGGATGACTTCCTCGTTGGAATAGGCCACGCGAGCGCCGGCGGCGCGATACTCCTCATCGGCGAACCCAGCGCCCGCGCCAGCGCCCGAGGCCACATAGACAACGGCTCCTGAATCGACGATCTCCCGCACGCCGGCCGGAGAGAGGCCGACGCGCTTCTCTTCTACGCCTTTGAGAACGGATGGCTCCTTGGGAATGCCCACAATCATGATGTTCCCTCCTCACAATGAATGTGAACCGAACCACCGATCGGACGAGGCGAGTCGCTCACCATCGCTCCGGGCCCGGCGCCGAGGAGCGATCAATCGGCGGCCAACGGCGGTTTGGGAGAAGCGGCGGCCCCCTCCTCCAACTCCTGCGCATCGACGACGGCGATGGCCGCCATGTTGACGATATCCTTGACTTCGAAGCCGTGCTGGAGCACGTGGACGGGCTTACGCATGCCCATCAAAATCGGACCAATGGCCTCGGCTCCCCCCAGCCGATGAACCAGCTTGTAGGCGACGTTGGCCGATTGGAGATCGGGAAAGACGAGCACGTTGGCCCCCCCTTTGAGCGTGCTGAAGGGATAGACCTCCTCGATGAGCTCGGGAACCACGGCGGTATCCGCCTGCATCTCGCCATCCACGACGAGATCGGGAGCCCGGCGTTTGACGATCTCGGTCGCTTCCCTCACCTTATCGACGAAGCGATGCTTGGCCGAACCGAAATTGGAGAAGGAGATCATGGCCACGCGCGGTTCGATGTGGAATCGTCGCGCCACTTCGGCGCTGAGGATGGCGATCTCGGCCAACTCCTCGGCCGTCGGTTCGATATTCACCGTGGTATCGGCGAAGA
The DNA here is from genome assembly GCA_003696865.1 of Acidobacteriota bacterium. GTDB lineage: Bacteria > Acidobacteriota > Blastocatellia > HR10 > J050 > J050. The sequence continues at coordinate 8,099 of RFHM01000368.1, forward strand.
AATACACCTTGTCCTTCACCAGCATCATGTACAGCCCGGCCACGCGCGAGACGTCGTCCCGCGTCTGGATGATCTGCAAGGCCGGTCGGAGCGTATCGGGATAATGTTGCGTGACGCCAGCGACCAGCGCATCGGCATCGCCGAGACGCACCATCATGGCTCCGTACACGGTGGGGTTGCGCATGAGCTGACGCGCTTCGGCCAGCGTCACGCCCTTGCGCTGACGGAGGCGATAGAGTTCCTGCACGTAGCTCTCATATTTATCCGAGGTCGTGGGATGGATGATGGTGACGTCATTCAGATGCAGATCGTACTCTGCAATCAATTGTTCGATGCGCTCCCGCTTACCCAGCAGGATGGGCTGAGCAATGCCCTCATCCACGATGATCTGACTGGCTCGAAGGACCTTCTCGCTGTATCCCTCGGGGAAGACGACGCGCTTGGGCCGCCGCTTGGCCCGATTGATCATCAATCGCATCACCTCCCGCGACTTGCCCAGCCGTCGCTCCAACTGCTCCTTGTACTCCTCGATGTCGATGTGCTGTTCGGCCACGCCGCTCTCCATGGCCGCTTGCGCGACGGCCGAGGCCTCCCAGATGAGGACGCGGTAGTCAAACGGCTTGGGAATGAGGTATTCCGGGCCGAAATGAAGTCGCGACAGGCCATAGGCTTTCATCACCGAGTCGGGGACGTCTTCCTTGGCCAAGGCGGCCAGCGCCCGAGTGGCGGCGAGCTTCATCGCCTCGTTGATGGCCCTGGCCCGGACATCCAGCGCCCCGCGGAAGATGAAAGGGAACCCCAGGACGTTGTTCACCTGATTGGGATAATCCGATCGCCCGGTGGCCATGATGACATCGGGGCGCGCCGCCTTGGCCTCCTCATAGGTGATTTCCGGATCGGGATTGGCCATGGCGAAGACGATGGGCCGATCGTTCATCGAGCGCACCATATCCGGCGTCACGCAGCCTCCCACCGAGAGGCCCACAAACACGTCCGCCCCCACCATCGCCTCGGCCAGCGTGCGGGCTTCGGTCTCCGCGGCCAACGCTTCCTTGTATGGGTTCATCCCCTCTCGCCGCCCCTTATAGATGACGCCCCGGCTATCGCAGACGATGAGGCGGTCCGGCCGAACGCCGAGGCGCAAATAGTAATGGGCGCAGGCGATACCCGCCGCTCCGGCGCCGTTGATCACGACGTTGATCTCGTCGATGCGCTTGCCGACGAGCTCCAAGGCATTGAGCAAAGCCGCCCCGGAGATGATCGCCGTTCCATGTTGATCATCGTGAAAGACGGGGATGTTGAGCTCCTCTTTGAGGCGTTGCTCGATGTAGAAGCACTCTGGAGCCTTGATGTCCTCCAGATTGATGCCGCCAAATGTCGGCTCCATGAGCTTCACCACTCTGATGAGTTCGTCCGGGTCCTCGGTATCGATTTCAATATCAAACACGTCGATGTCGGCGAATCGTTTGAAGAGGACGCCCTTGCCTTCCATCACCGGCTTGGCGGCGAGGGGACCGACATGGCCCAGGCCTAACACGGCCGTCCCGTTGGAGACCACGGCGACCAGATTCCCCTTGGTGGTATACTGGTAGACATCGTCAGGCCGTCGCTTGATGTGGAGTGAAGGGATGGCGACGCCCGGCGTGTAGGCCAGGGAGAGGTCTCGCTGCGTGAGGCAGGGCTTGCTAGGGACGACTTCGAGCTTCCCTTTTCGACCCTGACGGTGATATGCCAAGACATCCTTTTCGCGAATCATGAGTCACCTCCTTCGGAGATCTTCGGACATCTTTCAGGCCCCATTCCCGGTCGATTCTCCGACGACGCCGAGCCTCCAATCGTCACGACCCACGGATCAAGTCAAGGCCGGATTCTTCGCACAATGCGTCTCGCTCATTCCCTCCTCCTCGCCGGCCATGTCCGAAGCGCCTCTCCAGCGGGACGCAGAGGAGCAGAGAGGAGGGCATCCATTCTGGAAATCCGACCACTCTCGGTTCGTCGGTTCTATCATGTGCGTCGTCACCCTGTCAAGTACTCCTCCCACTGCCGTCGAAGCGTCCGGGCCTGGGCGTGGAGTTGGGGATCCTGAGCGCGCCTCTCTATGATCTGGCAGAGGGAGAGAATATGCCTTCCCGGATTCTCGCTCTCGCTCCCCCAACCGTGGATCCAGACCGTGGGCAGGGAATCCATCACCCACTGGTAGATGTCATTCAATTCGCTCGATTCCAGGAATAAAGCGCACCGGAAGGCCGTGTCCAGCGATCGCTCATGCCGGTTCATCAACACTTCACAGGCATCGATCTCACGCGAGAGCTTGTCGATGACCGCCCGTTCGATGAGAGGTCGCTCCGCCCTACAGGATGGCCACACTTCTGGCAACACCTCGACCGTGGAGCGAAGCGCATCGGCGTGACCGATCTCCTCGGCGGACAAGCGAAGCCAGAATTCGCTCACCTCGGGCTCGTCGTCGAACATCTCGGCCAGCCGCTCGTAGAACCGGGCGACGCGCATCTCCAACTCGGCGAATGCCTGCAATGCCTCCAACGCCCTCAATGCTCCCGGTTGTGACGTCTGGCCAGCCATCGTCTCCTCCATTCTCCCGAGGAACGGCGCATTCGCCGCTCCCCTCGCTCTTTTCATGCAAACATCATGCCAGCCGCGCGAAGCATCTCGTCCTCATCTAATCCGCTGTCGCTCAATAGTCTATCACTTTTGGCGGGACTCTGGGGACATGGGACGGGCGAAATAGCGAATCCCGGTGGGTCAATTGACGCGCCGGGCCCACCTCGTGCTCGCCGTCGCTTCCCCCAACTCCCTCACTCGAAATCAGTTGACGACACGGAGCAACTCCCTCCCTGCTGGTACGCGGTTTGCATATATGATTTCTCTCACCCTTTGTGACGAGGAGGGGCCTATGCCGATCAAAGACTATAGCCAGACGGATGTCGTCACGGTGAGCCCTCAAGCGCTCATCATCGATGCAGCTCAGCAGATGGTTGAAAATCACGTCGGTTGCCTGGTCGTCGTCGAGGACGAGAAACCCGTCGGCATTCTCACCGATCGGGACATCGTCAGAAGAATCATCGTTCCGGGCAAAGATCCCAAGCAGACGCCGGTCAGCGAGGCCATGACTCCCCATCCGATTACGATGGATCAGGACGGCGGAATATTCGATGCCATCTCCACCATGTCCGATGAGGGCGTCCGACGGCTCCCACTGATCGATGAATCCGGACGCTTGGCGGGCCTGGTTGCTTTCGACGATCTCCTGCTCCTGCTGGGGAGCGAGCTGGTCAACCTGGCCGGCATCAGTCCGACGGAGCGCTATCGCGAGCGCTATCAGGCGAGCGCGCATCGAGTCTGAGGTTGGTCTCTGGCCTCGAAGGCGGGACTCGTCGTTACGGGAGGGGATTGCCCATCCCTCCGTGATCGTTTATCTTCAAGAGTCGGGAGGACGTGCTTATGCTCGTGAAGGAGATCATGACCCAGGCGGTGGTGACGGTGACGCCCGAGGACAACCTGCGACGCGCCGATGAACTGATGATGCGCGGCCGCTTTCGCCATCTCCCCGTGGTGAAGGATGGGCGAGTCGTCGGGATCATCTCCGATCGGGATATCCGCGTGCCGCTGTTTCTGGAGCCTCGGGATGACGCGCTCCAACTCATGGCCGAGCGGTCCGTCGGTCAGATCATGCGCCATCCGGTGATGACCGCCTCGCCGGGGATGGCCGTAGAGCAGGCGGCGGCCATCATGTACGAGAAGAAGATCGGCTGTCTCCCCGTCGTGGAAGGAGAACGCCTGGTGGGCATCGTGACCGAGAGCGACATCTTCCGCGTCTTCGTCCAGGTGATGGGCGTGTTGGTGGCCAGTTCGCGACTTCAACTTCAACTGGAGGATCGTCCCGGTCCCTTGGCTGAGGTCACCCGCATCATCAAAGAGCACGGCATCAACATCGTCAGCCTGGTCACCGAGCCCAGCCACGAACCGGGTCAGCGGACCGTGGTCCTGCGGTTGCAGACCATCGATCCACGGCCCGTGATGCGCGCGCTCCAGGCGGCGGGCATCCGGATCGTCGCGCCTCAACTCGCCGAATCCTGAGGGAGTCTCTCACGGCCTTGCCAGCCACACCGGGGGGATGAAAACGCGTAGCGCAAGCTGGCAGCTTCGCTACCCTCCAGAAGCAGGACGATTACGCCCGCCGGCGATGGGTTCTCATCCGACGAGAGACATCGAGCACTGACGTCTCTCCACAGAGCGCAAGATCATGGGAACAGCCCCCGGAGTCGCAGGGCCTCGGCCACGCGATCGACGGCGAGCACGTAGGCGGCGGTGCGCATATCGACGTTCTTCTCCTCGTGCAGCGCGTACACGTTGTTGAACGCCCGCACCATGGTCTCTTCGAGCCGCTCGTTGACATCTTCCAGATCCCACCACAACTCCTGGAGATTCTGAACCCACTCGAAGTAGGAGACGGTCACTCCTCCGGCGTTAGCCAGAATATCCGGCAAGACGAAGATGCCTCTCTCATGGAGAATGTCATCGGCCTCGGGCGTCGTCGGGCCATTGGCCGCTTCGGCAATGAGCTTGGCTCTGATGCGAGGAGCGTTGGCCGCCGTGATCTGATTCTCCAGCGCGGCCAGTACAAGAATATCGCAAGGTAATTCCAGGAGTTCTTGATTGGACACGGCTTCGGTTCCCGGATATTCAACGACTGATCCCGTCTCCTGCTTATGGGCCAAGACCTTCATCGGATCGAGGCCCTTGGAGTTCAGGATGCCGCCTCGGGAATCGCTCACCGCAATGATGGTCGCCCCCTGCTCGTGCAACAGCCGAGCGGCAATGGATCCGGCATTGCCGTAACCCTGAACGACGACGCGGGCGCGATCCAATGGCAGGTTCAGCGCCTTGACGGCCTCTCGAATGACGAACACGCACCCTTGCGCCGTGGCTTCATGACGGCCGAGCGAGCCGCCGATGGCCAGAGGCTTCCCGGTCACCACGCCGGGGACGGCATATCCCCTGTTCATGCTGTACGTGTCCATGATCCAGGCCATGGTCTGAGCATCGGTATAGACGTCCGGGGCGGGGATATCCTTCTCCGGGCCGATGATGATGCTGATCTCCGCGGTATAGCGCCGGGTCAAACGCTCCAGCTCGCCTCGGGACATCCGCTTGGGATCGCAGGCAATGCCCCCCTTGGCGCCCCCGTAGGGAATGCCCACCACGGCGCATTTCCAGGTCATCCAAGAGGCCAGCGCCTTGACTTCATCCAACGTGACGCTGGGATGGTAGCGAATGCCGCCTTTGGCCGGACCGCGAGCCGTATTATGCTGCACTCGATGACCGATGAACACCTCAATGCGCCCGTCATCCATCTTGATCGGCACGGCCACCGTCAAGCAGCGTTCCGGCGTGCTCAAGATCTTGCGCAAACCATCATCGAGATCGAGGATGTCGGCTGCTCGATTGAACTGCTTCAGAGCCGACTGGAATGGATTCGCACTCGCCTCCATACGGTTCACCTCCTTGCATGAAATTTCCATCAACACGACCGGAGCGGCTCGTGGGAGTTCCCCGGAGGGCTCCCCCGACGCGCGGGTCTCTACCGGTCGGATGGCCTCACCATCCCCCTCTGCCCATCTCGTCTCTCACACAGTTGATAGCAAATCTCATACCAACATCGGATGACGGCGCTATCGCTCGGGATGATAAACAGTTGGAGCCGATGGCTCACTCTCGCTCTGGGGGTAGAACTGGTCGCTCTCCCCCCACGACTGGGGGAAATGACTCACCCCCTAGGCTCGACGTGGGGTGATTTCCAGCCATAAGGATCGCTCGTGGGCGTGATCCGTTGCGCTCCCCATGGGCGAGAACAGTGGTCAGCGGCATGATATCGAGCCACACCATGTCCGAGGGGAGGCCGATCGTTTTGTGGGACCGTGGGTTTGGCCTACTGGATAGAAGTGAACTCCGCTCCTGGCTCGAAAAGCGCTTCTTTGATCTCGTGAACGAGGCCATAGGCGACGGCTTGCTCCGGATTCAATACCGTCCGTTCTGCCATGGCTCTCATGATCTCCTCCTCGCTCTTCCCCGTGGTGGCGGCGATGATGCCGGCGATATTCTCCATATCCAATCGCAACCCTTTCAGGCGCTCTTCCAGTTGCTTCTCTTCCAAGGCCGCTCCCTGGGGAAAGTTGGCCCGCACGCCGTGGAGCGAGAATGTGGCGTGAGGTACGCTCCATCGCTTCGTCCCGGCACAGAATAAGACCAAGGCAATGGATTCCGTGCTGCCGAAGTTGTGCGTCTCGACGACGGCGGGAATGCCTCGGAGAAAATTGTAGCCGGTGACGCCGGCCAACACTCGACCTCCACTGCTGGAGATCAGCAACACGAATTTCGTCGCGCCTCGGTTGAGTCCCTGTTCGACGACGTTCATCAGCGCCTTGATGGAATCCTCGTTGACGCTGGTGAAGAACCTGATGTAGAGGGTCTTGTTCGCCATGTTGTCCTCCCGGTGACTCCGCTATCGCTTCTCCATGAATCTCAACGCCGTATTCCCACTCGCCAGATAGCCGATAAGTGTCGGGCATAGCCGAGCACATGGTCAAATAAAAATTTGTCGCTTGACAGGAAGGGAGCTTTTCTCTATCTTAAGTGATTCACATATGGAAAAAGGCGGACGGCAAACTCGCATCTCCTTCATCATGAGCGCCGGATGTATGTGTTGTTGTATGCCCGTTGGCGGCGCGAGGGAGGCTGCGGGTTGTGAGGCCGCGTGGAGTGAAATGAGGCCCATGTAGAGATCGCACTCATTCATCGAGATGATAGCCCGTTGCCTTCCTCGGGAAGGCAACGGGCTTTTTATTTTGGTCGAGAGGAGTCCCGACGGTGAACGATCGCGCCATCACGCTGGAACAGGTGCTCAAGCGCAATTCGCGCGAGCGACTGAAGAAAGAGAAGATGCCGCTCGACATCATCCAGGAACTCCCTCAACTCATCGAGCGAGGCTATGAGGGGATTGCTGAGGACGACCTCGTGCGCCTGCAGTGGTACGGCCTCTATCACGACAAACCGAAGATCGGCCAGTTCATGATGCGCATCAAGATCCCCAACGGGATTCTCACTCCGCAAAAACTTCGCCTCATTGGAGAGATCTCCGAGCGGTACGGGCAAGGGTACGGAGAGATCACCACCCGTCAGGATATACAACTCCACTCCATTCGACTGGAATCCCTGCCCGATATTTTCCAGACGTTGAAGCGAGCGGGATTGAGCACCGTCGGCGCCTGCGGCGATGTCGTGCGCAACATCACCGGCTGCCCCATGGCCGGTCTGGATCGACGCGAACTGTTCGATGTGCGACCGGTGATCGCCGAACTGGCGCACTTCTTGGACGGAAACCGCCAATATGCGGACTTACCCAGAAAACACAAGATCACCGTCTCAGCCTGCCCGGCCCAATGCAATCTGCCGGAGATTCACTGTCAGAGTTACATCGCTGTGGAACACCATCGCCCGGGCGGCGCTCGTCGAGGCTTCACCGTGCGCGTAGGTGGTGGTCTTTCGACCGTCCCTCGCCTCTCTCGGCCGTTGGGTGTGTTCGTGGAACCGCATGAAGTCCTCCCGCTCGTGCGCGCCATCCTGGATGTCTGGAAGGATGATCTCAGGTACCGCCGATCATTCATCAAGGCGCGATTGAAGTTCATGATCGACGATATCGGCGTGGACGAATTCCGTCGGCGCGTGGAAGAGCGATTGGGACGCCGACTGGAAGACTATCCTCACTGCCCGACGCCCGTCGCCGAAGCGGCACATCTCGGCGTGAACGAGCAAAAGCAACCGGGGCGATACGCCATCGGATTCCCCATCCTTTCCGGGCGCCTCACCGGTCAGCAGATGCAGCAGGTGGCCGATATCTGCGCGCGTTGGGGCGATGATATTCGACTCACGCGACAGCAGAATCTCATCCTCACCGGAGTGATCGAAGACCGCCTCGACGAGGTCGTGAAACATATGGAGACAATGGGATTCACTCTGGATGGCTCCCTCCGCGGCCACAGCATCGCTTGCACCGGTCAACCGTTTTGCAATTTCGCCGTGACGGAGACCAAGATGCGGCTGGTCGACATCGTCACGCACCTGGAGAGAGTCTTTGGCCATACGGTCGATGACCTCCACATCTACCTGGACGGATGCCCACATGCTTGTGGCCAACACTGGATCGGCGATATCGGTCTCATGGGCACGACGGCGCGAACCGCCGATGGGAGTAAGGTCGAAGCATACGATATCATTCTCCGCGGCGGGCGCGGTCGACGGGCGGCGATCGGCAAACCCATCGGACGGCGTATCCCCGCCAGCGAGGTCAAATACGCCATTGAACGGTTGATCGGCGCTTACCATGAGGCGGTAGCCCGAGGACGCCCGACGATGAGTTTTCAGGAGTTCTGTCTTCAGCGAACCGATGAAGAACTCAACGCCATCATCACCGGATCTCCTGTAGGAGGAATGGACGAACATGACCGTGAACGTCGAAGCATTGGGATTCGATGAGCTGGAAATCGGAGAGCTTTCCGTCTTATTCGATGATCAACCGCCGGAGGAGATCATCGGTTGGGCGATCGAGCGATTCGGCTCGCGATTGGCCATCGTGACCAGCTTTCAGGCCGAAGGCATGGTCATCCTGGATATGGCCACCAAGCTCGATCCCCACATTCGCGTGATCACCATCGATACCGGTCGGTTGCCGGAAGAGACGCACGCGTTCATGGAACAGGTTCGCAACCGATATGGGATCAACATCGAAGTCTACGCCCCTGACGCCGAAGACGTCCGGCGCATGGTCACCACCCATGGACCGAATCTGTTTTACCGGGATGTAACCTTGCGGCTCCTCTGTTGCCAGATCCGCAAGGTGCGACCGCTCCTCAATGCCTTGCGGGGTCTGAACGCCTGGATCACCGGACTCCGGCGCGAACAGTGGGCATCGCGGATCAACATTCGAAAGATCGAACTCGACCACGATCATGGAGCCATCGTGAAGCTGAATCCTCTGGCCGACTGGACGCACGATGAAGTGTGGGCCTATCTGGATGCCCATGATGTTCCCCGACATCCCCTCTATGAGAAGGGATACACCAGCCTCGGCTGCGCGCCCTGTACACGACCCGTCGGACCGGGCGAAGATCCCCGCGCCGGGCGATGGTGGTGGGAGAAAGACGCGCCGAAAGAATGCGGCATGCATTGCAGTATCGAGACGGGGGGGTTGGAACGCGAACTGGAAGCGCTGCTCAAAGAGAGTTGAGGCGAAGATATGATCGAACTCGATGTTGATCAACGAGAGATTCTCCAGCGAGAGCTTCGACGAGTGATGCCCTCGTTGGCTCCCGCGACGACTCTCCGTCATCGATACGAACGGCTCTCAGAGGCTCTCGGCGCCGGAGCCGTTCCTCAAGAACTGATGGACGCGCTCGAACAGGTACTGGAAATGATGCTGTCCACATCACGCCCACGACGGGTTTACGGACCGGCGGCGGAGCAGGCGCTCATCGCGTTATATCAGCAGACGCCTGCGGGCGCCCGCCTCCGCCAGTTGGTGGACCAGGTGAATCGGTCGCTGACCATGTTGAAAGCTCAGAGGATCGAACGGCTCTCCTTTTCGCTGAAACGGCCCGGCGCTTACCAGTTGACCATCGGGACCGATCAATGCGAACTCCTGGTGAGCATCGGTCGGGATGGCGTCTCGGTGGATCAACTCTCCATGGGAGTTTAATCGCATGGGTGATGCATTCACAAATGAACACTGGCTCTCTGATGACTCTCTTGGATATCGCGGCGGATCAACGAGCCGACGCGATGACGAGAAATGACGATATCAAGGAGGGAGGATTATGCTCGCCGATCAATTCAGCCAAACGTTCAGAAACGAACATCGTCAAATCCGAGATGCGCTCCTGGAACTCATCGGGGCCTTCCAGGAACGCGATAAGCCTCGAATCAAGTCTTTGCTCGACCGGATAGCGACGTATACCGGGCCTCACTTCCGTTATGAAGAAGAGGCTCTCTATCCGGCGCTGGTGGAGATCTTCGGACCAGAGTATATCGAAGAACTCCTCGGCGATCACGATCGCGCCATCGGAACGGCCAAGAGACTCCTTCAACTCGCCGAGAAGGAGTCGCTCTCCGATGAAGACATTGCGGAAGCGACGAAGCTCATCCGGAGCATTCTTCCTCACGTGAGCGATTGCGATGGTCTCTCCATCATGGTGGAGCGCTTACCCGAAGAAAAGGTAGAGCAGATCTTGCAGAGGCGAGACCAGTCATTACGTGCGGGGCTCAACTTGCTCCAATGGGCAGAGCAGATCCGGAAGCGGCCGACCACCGCATCCGCCTGATCGCGCCACGGAGAGCGGCGGAAACGTCATGGTCACAGGGGGCATGAGCCCATGCGGGATGGAGATCAACCGATGGTGAACGCCGAGCATCGATCCTCAGGAAAAGTCTATCTGGTCGGCGCCGGCCCGGGCGACCCGGAGTTACTGACCGTGAAGGGGCGTCGGGCACTGGAGCGCTGCCAGGTGGTCATCTATGATGCGCTCGTCAATCCAGAGCTACTCCAGTACGTTGCTCCGGAGGCGGAGCGGATCTTCGTCGGTCGCCCGCACGAGCGGGAACGCCTCTCCCAATCGGAGATCGAACGGATCATGATCACACGCGCCCGGGAAGGCAAGATCGTCGTGCGCCTCAAGGGTGGCGATCCGTTCATCTTCGGACGTGGCGGCGAAGAAGCCTGGGCATTGGCCGAAGCGGGCATCGATTGGGAAATCATCCCCGGCGTTTCCTCCGGACACGCCGTGCCCGCTTACGCCGGCATTCCCCTCACCCACCGAGCCTATGCCTCGAGCGTGGCTTTTGTCACCGGCCATGAGTGCGCCGACAAGCGTTCGCCAGTTGACTGGCATCGGCTGGCTCAGGCCGTCGATACGATCGTCATCTTCATGGGGGTGAGGAATCTGGCTCGCATCGTGCGCGCCCTGCGAGAAGGAGGACGCTCGTCGACGACGCCCATCGCCATCATCGAATGGGGCACGTATGCCGAACAACGCGTGCACGTGGGGACGCTGGGGACCATCTTGA
>RFHM01000369.1 GCA_003696865.1 Acidobacteriota bacterium
AGACTGAGCATCGCCCACGCGTTCTCGTCTCGGCCTCGGCAGTGGGTTATTATGGCGATCGCGGCGAAGAAATACTGACCGAACAATCGCCGCCGGGGCGGGACTTTCTCGCCGAGGTCTGTCAGGCCTGGGAGGCCGAAGCGGCGCGCGCCGAAGACCTCGGCGTGCGCGTCGTGCGGTTGCGCATCGGATTGGTCATGGGCCCAGATGGTGGGGCGCTCAAGGAGATGCTCCCCCTGTTTCGTTTAGGATTAGGCGCACCGTTGGGGAGTGGGCGACAATGGTGGTCGTGGATTCATCGCGACGATGTCGTTGGTCTGGCCATCGAGGCACTGGAGAATGACGCCCTCTCCGGACCGGTCAACGCCACCGCCCCCGAACCGGTGCGGAATAGCGAGTTCACGCGAACGCTCGGTCGCGTCCTCCACCGCCCCACGTTGCCCATTGGCGTACCCGCTTTCGTCCTGTGTATGCTCCAGGGAGAGTTCGCCGACGTGCTGCTGGCCAGTCAACGCGTCATCCCGACGCGCGCCCAGACGATTGGGTACTCGTTCCGATACGCCGAACTCGAACCGGCCCTTCGCGCCTGCGTGGAGAGATGATGAAGCCGGTGGAGAGTGGTCAGTAAAAGTCGTCTATTCGCAGGCGGTATTCACGAGACGATGACTCGGTTCCTGTAGCCGTAACACGGGTGGTGACCAGCGATCAGAGGCCAGATTGGTCGCCGGTCGCTCGCGAGCAGCCTCTCATCCGCGAGGATTGCTTCCGATCCTGCCTCTTAAGAGTGAGGTCGCACGACAGCGAACCTCCATCGATGTTCATCCGGCGCGCCGTCCTCGACAAACCCACGTCCCCCGACTAGTATTTCCTGACTGAAAGTGATGAAAGTCGCTGTCATTGGTGTAGGGCAGATGGGGCGGCATCACGTCCGCGTGTACGCGGCTCTGGACGGCGTTCGATTGGTCGGCGTTTGCGATATCGATCGCGCGCGCGCCGACGCGGTGGCCGCCGAGTATCACACCGCGGCGTATTACGATCATCGTCAACTCCTGGATCGAGTGGACGCCGTCAGCGTGGCCGTTCCCACCGAGAGTCATGCTCGTATCGGGTGCGAATTCTTACAGCGAGGCATTTCCGTATTGATGGAGAAACCCATCAGTCGAACGCTCGATGAAGCCGATACGCTCATCGCCGCTGCCGAGCGCTCGGGCGCCGTTCTGCAGGTTGGTCATCTGGAACGGTTCAATCCCGCCGTTCAAGCTGTCCGGGGGATCATCACACAACCGCGCTTCTTCGAAGCCCATCGGCTGGGCGTGTTCAGTCCACGGAGCCTGGATATTGATGCCGTCATGGATTTGATGATTCACGATCTGGACGTCATCCTCTCGCTCCTCGATACGGAAGCCGTCCAAATCAGCGCCGTGGGTATCCCCGTCCTCTCGCCGCGCGTCGATATCGCCAACGCCCGGATCGAGTTCGCCGACGGTTGCGTGGCGAATCTCACAGCCAGTCGCATCTCGCAGGAAAAGGTGCGCAAGCTGCGATTCTTCCAGCCGCACGATTACGTCTCGCTCGATTACACGCGACAGGAAGTGGAAGTTTTCAGCCTCGTTCCCTCAGCGTCTTCCGCCACGCGTCCCGAAATTTTCCGACGATTGCTCCCCGTCGAGAAACGCGAGCCACTACGCGCTCAGATCGAATCTTTCCTCCACTGCGTGCGAGAACGGACGCCCCCACGCGTTGATGGTCGTCAAGGACGACGCGCTCTCGCCCTGGCCCTTCGAGTCATGGATAAAATTCGCCAACACGCCGAGCGGGTGGGCATGGAATTGCGGTTCTCATGAAAAATCCGTGGGCGCGAATCGACAGACTGCTCTCTCGGGCCATCGCTAAAGGCTGTTTCCCCAGTGCCGGTTACTTGCTGGCCGTTGGAGGCCGGATTATAATCAGTAAAGCACTGGGAGATGCTGTGATCGTGCCTGAGCGCATACCGGCGACCACCGACACCATGTATGATGTCGCCTCGCTCACCAAACCGTTGGTGACCACCACGCTCGTCCTTCGCGCCAGGGAGCGAGGGTGGTTGGCACTGGATGATCCTATTGCGCGGTTTCTCCCGGAATGCGATCGGGCCGACAAGCGCTCGATCACCATCCGGCACTGTCTCACGCACACGGCCGGTTTTCCCTCCTGGCGGCCCATCTACGCTGAGATTTCGGACCGGGATCAACTGGGCGCCTATCTCGGCGATCTCCCATTGGAGTACGGGCCGGGGACCAAAGTCGTCTACAGCGATTTGGGATTCATCGCGCTGGGCGCGGCGTTGGAGCGCGTCTATGGAATGTCGTTCGATGAGCTGGCGCGTCAAGAGATATTCGAGCCTTTGGGATTGAAGCGCACAGCATACAATCCGCCACCTACCCTCCGACCGGAGATCGCCGGGTCGGAGACGACCATGGATCGAGAGCGCACGCTGGTGGAAGGATTGGGATATCGGGTGGAAAACAACGAGACGCTGCGCGCCGTTCTCCAGGAGCGCTCGTTCATCTGGGGAGAGGTCCAGGATGGCAACGCTTATTTTCTGGGCGGCGCCGCCGGGCATGGTGGCCTGTTCTCCACGTTGGCCGAGACGCATCGGATGGCGGAGCAGTATTTGCCTCGCTCCCAGTTGCTCCGGCCGGAGAGTCGGGCGTTAGCCTCGCGAAACGCCACCGTGGGTCTCGGTCGCGATCGCTCGCTCGGCTGGATGTTGGCCAGCACGAGAGGGTGTGCCGCCGGTCGAGCGCTGCCGCCGAATGCTTTCGGACATACGGGATTCACCGGCACCAGTGTGTGGATCGATCCCGACCGTCAACGCGTGTACATCCTGTTCACCAATCGCGGGCATCCAACACGAGTGGCCTTCGACATGAACAAGCTGCGACAGCGCTTCCACCTTTATGCGGCGCGGGCGCTGGACCGAATGTAAGGCATGCTGGAGAGAATCTTATTCGCCAGTTTCTATACGTTGGAGCGGAGTCGCTACCGATCACCGCTCTTTGCCACCGGCGTCTCGCTCTCGCTCCTCATCCACGTCATGATGTTGATCTTTCTGCGCTCGCTCAGCATCGGCTTCGGCGAGGAAGAAGTGGCCGCTTATCTTCCCGGTGGAGGAAGACCGATCGGCGAGATCGTGGAGGTCTCCAGTCGCCCGTTGATCATGCCGCCGCCAGAGGTCATCGATCTGTGGTTACCACAACTCGCGTCGATTGGGCCGCAGCGACCGGAGTATCTCGCCGAACGAAGCTCCATTGCCCGCCGTCCGGCGCACCTTCGATCCAACGATCGCTCCCGTCGTCCAGCGGGCCGAGGTGGAGGAGGCGAGGC
>RFHM01000370.1 GCA_003696865.1 Acidobacteriota bacterium
AATGCCTTTGAGGGAGCCAACTCATGGGATTCATCACTGAGAACGAACCACTTCGTCACGATCTGGCCTTTTATCTTCCTACTGAGATCCTCTGCGGCAGAGGGAAGGTTCGAAAGTTAGGTGTGGAACTTCAGATCGAGCCCGATCTGGCCGATCGCCAGCGCGTCGTGCTGGTCACCGATAAAGGGGTGGCCGCCGCCGGACTGGTCGACGAGGTATTAGCCGGATTGGCCGATTCATCATATGACGTCATCACCGTGTTCGATGCCGTACCTCCGGATTCTGATGTGACGACGGTATACCATCTGAGCGAGGTCATCCGACGAGAGCATGCCCAGTTGATCATCGCGCTCGGGGGTGGAAGCGTGATGGATACGGCCAAAGCCGGATCGCTCATCGCCACCCACGGCGGCGAGATTCGAGATTATGTGGGCGGCTTCATGGTCCCCGGACCATGCCTTCCCCTCATCGCCATTCCCACCACCACGGGGACGGGCAGCGAAGTCTCTCTGGGAGCGGTGGTCAAAGATCAGGAGGCCAGAACCAAGATCACCATCACCAGTCCCTTTCTCTATCCTCGCCTGGCCATTCTCGATCCGGAGATGGTGAAAACGTTGCCCGCGAGATTGGTCGCCTGGACCGGCATGGACGCGCTCACCCACGCCATTGAGGCCTACGTCTCCAGCGATCACGATCCCATCTCCGAGGCCCTCGCGTTTCGCGCCACGGAGATGATTTTCGATAACCTGGAAGCGGCAGTGAACGAGAGCGATCATGTGGAGGCGCGAGCCCGACTGCAATTGGCCGCGACTATGGCGGCGATGGCCTTCAACAGCGCGGGACTGGGAGCCGTTCACGCCATCAATCACACGGTGGGGGCGATGTTCGGCATCCATCACGGACTGGGGAATGCCGTGGCGCTCCCTACGGTGATGGAGTATAACCGGCCGGCCTGTCCGGCGCGATTCGCGGCGCTGGCCCGCGCCATGGGCGTGGATCGAATGGATCTCTCCCAGGAAGAATTGGGACGATGGGCCATCGAACGCGTGCGTCAACTCCGACGCGCGCTGGGCATTCCCCAATGCTATCGCGATCTGGGCGTGCCGACCGATGAAGCGACCATCTCGGCCATTGCCGAAGGCGCCATGAACGATATGCTCCTGGCCTTCAATCCGCGCAAGATGTCGGTCGATGAGATGAAAGCACTGGTCGCCAGAGTCGTTCGGGGAGCAGAGAGCGAATGACCTGGTTATCGGGCGTATTTCTGGTCATGCTGATCATCGTTCCTCTGCTCTCCTGGTGGTCGGCCCGGAAACACAGTGTCGATGTCGTCGACCAACTCCGACAGCGCCGCCTTCAGTTTTACGCCCTCAGCGCGCTCACCCAATGGACGCTGACGGGCCTCGGCGTCCTCGTCATTTGGCATGATGGTCAGACGGTGGCCGATATAGGACTCCATCCCTGGCGTTCCTGGATGGCCACGGTGAGTCTGGGCTTGAGGCTCACTGCCGTTCTGGCGGCGATCATGGGCGCGATCTTGTGGCTTCAACGAAAGCGCCATTGGTTGGAGACGCACATCTTGATGGCCATTCTGCCTGGGACGAGGACGGAGAAGGGAGCGTTCGTCGCTCTCGCCGCCACCGCCGGTTTCTGCGAAGAGATGCTCTACCGGGGATTCGTCATCACGCGGCTGCTCCGCGTGACGGACCATACGCCGAGCGCCGTCATCATGGCGGTGATCGTCTTTTCGCTGGGTCACGGATATCAAGGCCTCATCGGTCTGTGGCGGGCCGGCCTCCTCGGCGCGGTGCTGGCCGTGACGTTCGTCTTGACCGGAAGTCTGGTCCCCGGTATGATTTCTCACTTCTTATTCGATGCCCTGGCTGGATGCTGGGGTCGAAAGCTGCTGGGGAACCAGGGATTCCACACGACGGAACGTGAAGGATGAGGATGAGGGGGAGAGGCTCGTTAACCCACCATGGCGCATCATCGCGTTCATCGTCTCTCATTGATGGAGGTTGAAGATGCTCAAATATTACACCAAAGCGTGGGTGGAGGAGGTTGCCCGACGCTTGAAGACGGACGAAAAGTTCGCCCGCGATGGGCGGCGGCTCAACGGGACATTCGCCTTTCGCATCTATGACTGCCCCGACGGTCAGGATCGCTCGGTCATCTGGACATTCAAAAATGGGCAGGTCGTCGATTGGTCATACGAGGCTCGAAAAGCGCCCTGGGAGGAATTACGAACGGCCCCGTTCAACCCCCAATGGATCATGCGGGCGACGGCCACTTATGAGATGAGCGCGGAATTGAACAAAGGGAACATTACGCCGATGCGCGCGCTCACCTCTCCCCATTATCATATCGAAGGCAGCAAGCTGATGCTCATGCAGTTGATGAAGGCCCTCAATGCCTGGAACGAGGTCGCCGCCAGCATCGAGTGCACATATGAGTACACACAGGAGTAGGAGCGCATCATCCCCGATGAGGGACCGA
This sequence comes from Acidobacteriota bacterium, assembly GCA_003696865.1. GTDB lineage: Bacteria > Acidobacteriota > Blastocatellia > HR10 > J050 > J050. Next base: position 2,497 of record RFHM01000370.1, read on the forward strand.
CGAGCGCCGATTGCCGAGGCGCGCTCTCCGATGACTCATGGAGAATCATGGATTTCAGTCTCACCGAGGAGCAACAACAGTTCCTGAAAAGCCTGCGGCAGTTTCTCCACGACGAAATTGCCCCGCACGCCGCTGACATGGACGTTCGAGGCGAACTGCGACGGGAGAACCTGCAGGCGCTCGCCGAGTTTGGATTGCCGGGATTGCCCTTCCCCGAGGAGTACGGAGGGAGTGGCGCCGATACGGTCACCAATACCCTGGCGTTGATGGAATTGGCCAAAGTCTGTCCCGCCACTATGCTCTCGATGGGGGCGAGCGTGGGATTGTGCGGGACGGCCATCTTGAAATACGGGACGCCGGAACAAAGACAAAAATACCTGCCCAAACTCATCGCCACGGAATGGATCGGGGCGCTCGGCCTGACGGAACCGGGCGCCGGATCCGATCTGGCCTCTATCCGCACGCGGGCCGAGAAACGCAACGGATCGTACATCATCAACGGGACGAAGACGCTCGTCACCAATGCTCCCATCGCCGACGTGGCCGTCGTGCTCGCCGTGACCGATCCTCGGGCTGGTCGACGCGGCATGAGCCTCTTCATCGTCGATGACACCTGTCCTGGTTTCCTGCGTGGACGGCCCATGCCCAAATTGGGTGTGAGAGGATCGCCAACCGGCGAACTCGCGTTCGATGACTGTCGCCTCCCGGCGACCAATCTTTTGGGCACCGAAGGACGCGGATTCCAACACACGATGCAACTGCTGGTGAATTATCGCATCGGCATGGCGGCATTCTGCCTGGGCATTGCTCACGCCAGTCTCGATGAGGCATTGTCATACGCGCTCCAGCGTCGGGCCTTCGGCGCGCCGTTGATCACCTTTCAGGAGGTGAGTTTCAAAATCGCCGAGATGAAAGCGAACATCGATGCCGCCGAGCTGTTGACGTTGCGCGCCGCCTGGGAATATGACCAGGGAAAAGACGTGAGCGTACTGGCCTCGTGCGCCAAGCTGCTCGCTTCCGAAGTCGCCAAACAAGCCGCTGACTGGGCGCTCCAGATTCACGGAGGCTATGGCTACATCCGCGAGTATCCCGTGGAACGTCTCTATCGCGACGCGCGACTCGGCGAAATCGGCGAAGGAACATCGGAGATTCAACGAATGATCATCGCACGTCATCTTTTATCGGAGCAATAAGGGTTCGACGAATGATCCCAATGGGCATCGAAGATTTGAACGGAGATCGTGGGACGAAAAGACTCACCCTCTCGAGGAGGAGGTACATATGAGCGAAAGAATTCCATGGAGTCGCGATGACAACTATTCGGAAGAGATCATCGCCGCTCGGCAACACTTCATCGAACAGAGGACCGGCGTCAAACTGCAACACCTCAAAGCGTATTCCTTCGATCCCAACGTGACGAGGGGGAATATCGAGAACTTCACCGGCGTCGCCCAGGTCCCCATCGGATTCGCCGGCCCCCTTCGGATCAACGGCGAGTATGCCCAAGGCGAGTTCATCATTCCGCTGGCTACTACCGAGGGGACGTTGGTCGCCTCGTACAATCGAGGGATGAAGGTCCTCAACCTGAGTGGTGGCGTGAAGACGACGGTGGTGATGGATCAAATGCAGCGCGCACCGGTGTTCGTCTTCGATTCGGCTCGGGAGGCGCGGGCATTCTGGCGGTGGATTGACGATCACTTCAATGACATCAAGGAGATCGCCGAGTCCACGACCCGCCACGGGAAGCTGAAAAGTATCGAACGCTACCAGGCGAATAAGTTCATCTACCTCCGATTCAATTACACGACCGGAGATGCCGCCGGACAAAACATGGTCGGGCGAGCCACATGGATCGCTTGTATGTGGATTGCCAGTCAAAATCCTACCGTCCGACGCTGGTACCTGGAGTCGAACTTCGCCACCGATAAGAAAGCGTCGCAGATCAACATGATGATGACCCGCGGTAAACGCGTCACCGCCGAAGCGACCATTCCTCGAGATGTTCTCATCGAGCACCTGAGGGCCACACCGGAAAGTCTGCATTATCACTACATGGTGTCCAACGTGGCCGGATTCGTCTCCGGCGTAAACAACAACGGACTCCATTCGGCCAACGGCATCACCGCCATGTTCATCGCCACCGGTCAGGATGTCGCCTGTGTGTCCGAGTCTTCGGCCGGCATCCTCTACGCCGAGATTACGCCCACCGGTGACTTTTATCTGTCCATCACCATCCCCTCGCTCATCGTGGGCACCTATGGCGGAGGGACGGGATTGCCAACGCAACGCGAGTGCCTGGAGATTCTCGGCTGTTACGGGAAGGACAAGGTCTATAAGTTCACTGAGATCGTAGCCGGCGTCGTGCTCGCTGGCGAACTCTCGCTGGGAGCGGCGATCAGCTCGCAAGACTGGGTGACCAGCCACGAACAGTACGGACGGAACCGTTGATCGCTCTGGAGAACGACGCGCGATCTGGACGATGAGGAGACCGATGGTTCACCGTTCCCGTTGATGAAATCCAAAGTGCCGAAGAAGGGAGGAGAGAGGCTCATGAAGACGTTTAAAGTGGCCGCTGTTCAGACGGCTCCGGTGTTTTTGAATCTGAAAGCCACGGTGGAAAAGACCTGCTCGCTCATCGGAGAAGCGGCGCGCAATGGTGCGGCCCTGGTCGCCTTTCCCGAAGCGTTCATTCCCGCTTATCCCTACTGGGCGTGGTTGGAGACGCCCTTGGAGAGCCGTCGATACTACACGATGTTGTACGAAAACGCCATGACCATCCCCGGTCCCTGGATCGACGCGCTCTGCAAGGCAGCCAAGGAGAATCACATCATCGTCGTCGTTGGCGTCAATGAGATTGATCCCGTGCGGACTGGCACCATCTACAACACGAATGTGATCATCAACAACGACGGGCACTTGCTCGGACGGCATCGCAAGCTGGTTCCCACGTATGCGGAGAAGCTCGTTTGGGGTAACGGGGATGGAAGTGGGCTGCGCGTCTATGAGACGGAATGTGGCCGGATTGGAACGCTCCTCTGCGGCGAAAACACGAACACGCTGGCTCGATTTGCCCTGCTCGCGCAAGGCGAGCAGGTTCACGTGGCCAATTTTCCCGCCTTTCCATTCACCGAGTGGTACGAAGAAGCAGAGGCCATTCGCATTCGCTGTCAGGCTCATGCTTTCGAAGGCAAGATCTTCGTCATCGTTTCGACCAGTCTCATCGACGAAGGGAGCATCGATCTGCTCTGTCGTACGCCCGAGCAACGTCGATTGTTCGAAGGAGAGCGCTATGCGCTGACCGCCGTGTTCGGCCCCGACGGGCGCTATGTAGCCGGTCCCTTGATCGACGAGGAGGGCATCGTTTACGCCGATATCGACTTGAACGCTCTCATCGCGCCCAAGCTGATGCACGACATCACCGGTCATTACAATCAATTCAGCGTCCTCTCGCTTCGCTTGAATCGCGCGCCACACAGACCATTGATCGAATCAGCCGAAGATGGAGAAGCGAACGCCGACCGGAAAGATATCGAACTGCCGTTGGACATGGAGTCGGAACGACGATGAATTCGATGCTCAGGTGGCCGCTACTGAAAAAGGAAGGCCTGGACGGGCGCATGAATTCACATCTTTCCATGATGCGATCTGGCGCAAACGGAAGCCCGCTCGCGGATCAACGGATCTTCACCCGTTCACGGTGGAGAGACGATGCGCGGTCAAGACGGGTAAGGCGAGATGATTGACATCCACGTTCATTTCTTCCCGGCGAAGCTCTTTCAGGCGATCTGGCGCTTCTTCGAGACGGCCAGCGGCGGCCTCTGGCGCATCCACTATAAGGTTCACGGCGAGCAACACATTCGCATCCTGAGAGATCAGGGCGTCGACCGGTTTACCACACTGGTCTATGCTCACAAACCGGGAGTGGCCGATAGGCTCAACGAATTCATCAAGACGTCTGCCGAACGCCATCCCGAGTTGATCCCTTTCGGCACCCTGTTCGCCGGAGATGGTCGATGTGAGAGCGCGGCGCGCCGCATTTTCGAACAATATCGATTCGCGGGCATCAAGCTCCATCCGTTCGTCTCTGGCGAACCGCTCGATGACCGGCGCTTCTTTCCCGTTTACGAGATGATGGAGAGTCTGGGCAAGGTACTCATCTGTCATCCCGGTTCGGCTCCCGTCTACCATCAATACGATGGCGCCGAGCGACTGCGCCGCGTGTTGACGCAATTTCCCCATCTCAAAGTGGTCATCGCCCACTGTGGCGCATTCGAGTACGGCAGCTACGGAGCGCTGGCCGACGAGTTCGAGCAGGTGTATTTCGATACGGCGATGAATGGCGTGCCGGTCGATTTTTTGCCTCCAGCGTGTCCGGGAAGAGATTTCTTCCTTCGCTACCAGGACCGCATTCTTTTTGGATCGGATTTTCCCAATATCCCTTATCCCTACGTCGAGCAGATCGAAGCCGTGAAGCGACTGGACCTCGGCGAGGACGTGGAGAAGAAAATTTTCTTGGAGAATGCGCGACGTTTGCTCGGATGGAAAAAGACGATGCCGTGAAACGTGACGATCATCATCAGAGCGAGAGGAGATGTGGGCCTATGTTGACACAAGAGAACACAGCGCTGATCGTTGTGGACGTACAGGGTAAACTTGCCCATCTCATGTACGAGAAGGAACGTCTCTTTGAGAACCTCGGGAAGCTCATTCGCGGAATCCGCGTGTTGCGGATTCCCATCATTGTCACCGAGCAGCTCCCGGAAAAATTGGGCGCGACAATTCCGGAGATCGCCGAACTCGTCTCGGATATCGAACCGATTCGGAAATCCACATTCAGTTGCTGCGGCAGCGAGAGCTTCATGAACGTGCTGCGCTCTTTGAAACGCCGACAGATACTGCTCGCTGGCATCGAGGCACACGTCTGTGTTTACCAAACGGCGATGGACCTGCTCAATGTCGGACACGTCGTCCATTTGGTCGCCGATGCCGTATCCTCTCGAACGGCGATGAATCGACAGATCGGCGTCGAGCGCATCATTCGCGAAGGGGCCAAGCTCACCAGCACTGAAATGGCGCTCTTCGAACTGCTGAGAGTCGCCGAAGGCGATGCGTTCAAGCAGATCCTCCAGATCGTGAAATGAAGCGCACGCCTCTGGTCATCGAGGAGCGTCCGACATCGCCGAGAAGGACGGAGAGGACGGGGATTGACGGCCGAGCGAACTCTCCGTGGGCACGGACGGCCTCCGACGTGCTTCCCATCGTCATCCATCCGAAATGCGGAAGGTCAGTCGGCTATGCGCTCGCCGCAATGCGGCTTCGGCGCGTTCCGGCGTATCAGCGCGACTGAAGATGAATCCCAGATAGCGCGACCCTTCCGGCAAGGGGACGAGCCTCTGTCCGAGATGAGCGGTGATGGTGATGTCTTCGATGTCGGGCACGGCCCGGGCCTCTTCGATGCCGCGCACCTCGCGCAATATGCCGGCCCGAGGAATCGGAATCATCATCACGCCAGCGGCTCGATGTTCTCGACGCAAGGACGCGACATCCAGACCCAGCGCATGCCGGATGATGATATCTTCCAGCGAAAGCCCGGTACCGAAGCGAAGCGTGCGCGAGCACAGTCCCCCAATAGACCGGGCGGCAATTTCGATCACCTGGGGTCCCTCCTCGTTGATGCGCAATTCGGCGTGGACTGGGCCCTCCCTTAACCCAATGGCCTGGGCCGCCCGAGCGGTACAAGCGATGATCGCCGACTGGACGTCGGGAGAATGCCGCGAAGGCGTGACGTAAATGGTTTCCTCGAAATAAGGACCCTCCAGAGGGTCTGGTTTATCGAACAGGGCGAGCGGGCGCAGTTCCCCGCCGACCAGAATCCCTTCCACGGCCACTTCATGACCCGAGATGTACGATTCCACGAGAATTTGACGCGCCGCCTGGGCATCGCGAGCCATGATCTCGGGATCGCGCAGAATGGCGGCGATGCGCCGAAATGCTGCCAGAAATTCGCTCCTCCCATTGGCGCGTATGACTCCTCGACTGGCGGCCAGGAAGGTCGGTTTCAATACGCAAGGGTACTCGACGCGTTCGGCCAACCTGCCCGGATCGTCATCGAGCGAGAACACCCAGAACCGCGGCCCGGGAACGCCGGCGCGAGCCAGCAGCCGGCGCATGAGATCTTTGTATCGCGTCGCGCGGACTGATTCCACCGAATTGTGCGGCAATCCGAGCGCCGCGGCAATCTGGGCAGCCACGATGGTCGTCTCATCATCGACGCCGATGACCGCATCGAGAGGATACCTCTGGGCGAATACGACCACGGCACGAGCGGCTTCATCGGGACGATGAAAGTCGAGGGCCAGTAATCCGCCGGGATTCTTTTCGGCCAGCGAACTCGCCTCTTCGGAGGCGACGACCACATCCACGCCGAGCCGCTCAGCCGCCCGCATGAAATCCGGCGCTCGATACGTTCGCGTTGGGAGGAGCAAGAGGATTCGAGACATACGCGTATATCCAAATTCTAGTGGACGAGCCTCAGAGCATCAAGAAACCTTCATGCCGATGGTTGATGACCGACGCCGTGCAACCAGCCCCAGAGCCAACAACAGAATGAAGACGGCAACGCCAGCGAGCAAGACTACCAGACACCCAACAGCCGTTATAGCGACGCGGCGTTCACCATCTCCGACGATCACAAATCGAGCCCAATAGCGAGGATGTCGATAGGGATTCATGCGCCACAGCTTCAGCTTCGCGGCGCGCAATGCCGTCTGGATGTTCTCTCCCGCTCGTAGCGATCGATAGAATGCCTCCATGAACTCGGCCGTTGAGGTTTCTTCTCCATCCCACAACGTGAGGACGAGGACGGGAACGCCAGCATAAAAGAAACCGCGCGCCAGACTCGTCATCCCCCATCCGGTGACCGTCTCCTTCCACACGGGTCGAGCGTGACTCATGATGACGGCTTGGGTCCGCAGAGGAGTATTGAAAAGAGAAAGCATCGAGAAAGGATTGTCTCCACTCGGAGTGCCGCTCGGTTGCCCCGGAATGCCCGAGCGAACGGGCTCGCGCTCATCGATGACATAAGGACTCATCAGATGAAGCAGTCGGTAACGAGACCACCCGGGAGGTTCAGCGCGTTCGCCATTCGCCGAGCGAAGAGCCCACACATCGACATAGCGAGTGCCGAGCGCCCGGTTGAGGGCTCGTATTTCCGAACCAGAGAACGATCGTTCGCTCTGCCTCTTTGGAGCGGATGGGACGGGAACGAACGAGCCACGAACGACCAGGAGGCGATCCCGAGGCGCTTCGTTCACCGGTTGCTGGCGAAGCCAATCGAGCACACTGGCCGAAGGAAGGTAGGCGATCGTCGCCGTCTCCAACACATATTGCCAATCGCGATCTCCGGCGAGCGGACTGGGTCGGATGAGAGTCTCGAAAGGAAGATAATACAGCCAGCCATCGGGGACGATGATCAGATGCGATACATCTTGTAGTACTCGTTCGGCCGGGCCGAGGAGGACGTCATAGAGACGCCGGCCGGCGGCGATGAGATCGTTCGACGAAGATGTCCGACTGAGCAGGCGATAATATGCTTCGACCATTCGCTCCACCTGGCGGCGTGGTGGAAGCTCGCGAACGGTTGATGCTTTGGAAGTGACGACCATGAGATAGGATCGTGGTTCGTCCAACATGTACGCCAGGAGCGCCGTCTCCGGAGTGATCGTTCTCTGGCGAAGGCGTTCCACGGATACCGAGCGAGGATAGCGCAGTTCAGCATAGCGCGACTCGACGCGTCGAATGTCGCGCCGAAACCGCTCCAACTCCACCTGCGTGCGATACCACCGCTCGACCAGTGCGGCGCGCTCTGCTTCGGATAATCCCGGCGCGCGCAATGCCCGATGCACTTCATCGAGCCGCTGCAAGAGTATTCGTTCGCGCTCCAGACGGAGCGGATCGACGCCACGGCGAATGCGAATGCGAGCTTCGGCCATCCAGTCCTGGAACGCCCGCGCTCGCCCGCGCTCCAGAAGAATCCAGGCGCGGTCAACCTGCGATCGATCCGATTGCAGGAGAAGATCGGCGTAACGGTGAAAGAGCTCGGAGGGACGAATGGGAATGATGTCGTCTTCCTCCCTCACCATGAGAATGCTCGGCGTTGCTTCCAGCGCCTTCACTGCCGCTTCAAAGGATGATCGCGCCTGCTCGTCTTCGCCGCGATCGAGGTGAAGTTGACCTAATCGAGCATGCAGCCTCCACTCCAGATCGGTATCTGTGATCCTAGAGGCGATATCGAGCGCCTGTCGATACAATCGCATCGCTTGATCGGGACGATTCGCGTTCCGCGCCATCTCGCCGAGGCGGGCGAGCGCGCGCCCTTCATTCCATCGATCTCTGGCTCGGCGATGAGCGATGAGTGCTTGTTGGGCCGCACGCCAAGCCCGCTCGTGTTGCCCTTTCCGATCGTACGCTTCGGCCAATTGACCGGAGGCCCGACCGATGAGCGTCCAATCGCCGATGCGTCGTGCCACGGTCAACGCTCGCTGAGCGAATTCGATGGCCTGATCAACCTGCCCTTCCCGTTCGACGATTTCAGCAAGCCGACTGAGAGCGTTGAATGCTCCACGCCATTCCCTGGCCTGCTCGTACAAGGAGAGCGCCCGCTCGATCGTCATGATCGCCGGCGACGTCTCATTGACCGCTGCGTAAACCTGTCCCAGATGCTCGTTCGCTCGAGCCTGAAGGATCACGTCGCCCACGGTGTGCGCCATTTCAACGGCTCGATGAAGATCGTCTTTCGCCTTCTGGAATTGGCGTCGCTGGAGAGCAATCAATCCTCGCTCGATGAGCGCTTCGGCTTCACCAGCACGGTCGCCCAACTCGCGATACATATCCAAGGCCCGCCGACAGAGATCCTCCGCCTCGATCAGGGCGTCTTCGAATAAGGCCGTTTGTCGTCGCTGGCGACATCGTTCGAGCAATGATTCTGGCGTCCCTTCACCGGCCGCTGCTGGGGACAATATGATCGCCGGTCGAATGATGGGCATAGCCTGGAGGGAGGTCGAAAATGCCACCAGGAATAGAGAGAGGCCGAGCAGAGACACTCTCTTCTTCCACATGAGGACCCACGAGATCCGCCCACGAGCTACGGCGCGGCTCATCGGATGGTTCATCGAGAGGATCAACTTCACCGTTTCGCTCATTGTCGCGCTCGTGATCGTTTGACGCATCGACATTCTCACCTCGAAGGGTGCAATCCAAACGAATGAGCGTGCCTCCATGGACCGCTTCGCATCGCTTGCCTCTCGAAGGGTTTCGCCCCCCACTTGGACTCCATCCGTTGGATCGGGACGGCCGCCGACCGTCACAGCAATACGATGTCCTCTTGTGATGGACGAAATCGAGTCGATGATTCCCTCGATGATGGTGCGGCCTGACTCGCTTTCGATGAGCGAGCGTCGGACAATGCTCGGCAACTCGGGCAATCCGAGTCGGTGCCCAAGAACGCAGCTCCCACCTGTTTGAGGGCGCTCAGGACGGCGATGACGGCTCGCCCCCGCTCGGTCAATTCGTACTCCACTCGAGGTGGGGCTTCCGGATAGACGCGGCGCACGATCCATCCATCGGCTTCCAATGCTTTCAGTTTGGCCGAGAGCGTGCGCGAACTCGTGCCTTTCAATCCGGCCATCAAGCTATGCGTGCGTTGCGCTCCCTGAGCGAGTTGGTGCAGGAGGTGTAATTTCCATCGATCCCCGATCTGCTCAATCATCCACTGGGTTGGACACAACATAAGCGACCTCCTCAATGAAAACGTCTGGATGGCGCGCTGCATCGGCATGGACCACTCTCACCGGGGCTCGACCCGCCGGCCGCCAGCGCTTGACGAATCTCGGCGAACTGTAACCGGCGAAGATGACCACCGTCGGTACGCCCAGGGCAGCGGCAATATGCTGTCCGGCGGAATCATACCCGACGTAGTGATCCGTCTGAGCGACCAACGCACCGAACCGCCCGATGCCTCCGCGCCAGGTGAACACATCGACGCCGCGCCCCTCGGCTTCCACGGGACGGGAAACGCCGGCCTCGCTGAGCTCGACGACGCGCCGACCGGACGCTCTCACCGCTTCGACAATGGCCTCGATGCGAGCAGCTTCCTCCGCACTTGCTCCTTTGTCCAGTAAGATCGTAGCTCCATCGCGCACGAGTCGCATCACCAGTTCCCGCTCGAAAGGGTCGGGAAGGCGCTTCTTGGGATTCTCGCCGACGCCAAAGTTGACGCTGATGAGAGGACATTGGCGATCTCGGCGAATGTGCCGTATCACCGTGCGGGCGAAGTCGAGATCCTGACGTCGGAGCGACACGCGAGGAAACAATCGCTCGCCGCCCCCGAAGACGTCATTGACCCAGTGCGCCGTCAACTGACCGAGACTCTCGGCCCCGCGCCTCCGATAGCGGCGACTTTCGAAGAAATAATAGGATCGTTCATCGGAGACGACGGGGAGCATTCCCAACTGGGTCAGCCGCGAATCCGGATCGACGATGATGAATTCATCGGGATGAAGATCTCGCGTCTCCTCTGCTACGGCCTCGACCACGCTCAGCCAACTCGACAACCGGTCGACGAGATGTCCACTTCGATCATATTCGATGGGGCGAATCCGCAGTCGTCGTTCGCCACCGAATAGCTCTCGCAGCTTCCCGCTGCCGAGGAGCACGAGCTCGGCTCGAGGCAGCGTCGTCTTCAGCTTCTGCCAAATGATACTGGTGATCTCCACGTCGGCTCCCAGCGTCACTCGGGAGAGGATGAGCGCCTTTTTGATCTTCTCCGATCG
>RFHM01000054.1 GCA_003696865.1 Acidobacteriota bacterium
ACCTCATTCGCGAGTGGCTCAACCTGGTCAGCGTGAGCGGTACGGGGCCGACGGTGCTCGTTCCCAGTCGGAACCTCAAGGCGCCATACTCGCAGCAATACAGCCTGGCCATAGAGCGAGAGCTGGGCAACGCCTATCTCGTCTCCCTCGCCTACGTGGGGACGCGAGGCATCAAGCTGCTGCGACTGACGACGCCCAATCTGGGCTTGGGCAGCATCATTGAAGTGGATACCATCGAGCCGCTCATCCCCATCGACGGCGGCGGATTTCTGCCTCTGCTCACCGGAACGACGGTGTCGCCGGGATGTCCCCGAGAGACGCCATTGGTGGAGCGCATCTGCCCGGACGCCGATCAACGACCGGTACCCTTCCTGGGCGGATTGAGCGTGTTCGAGAGCAGCGCCGCCTCCACCTATCACTCATTGCAACTGGAAGTGCGTCGGCGATACCGCCGGGGTTGGCAACTGAGCGCCGCGTTGACCTACTCGCACGCCATTGACGATGTCTCGGACATTTTCGACACCGGCAGCTCGTTCGCGCTGCCCCAGAACAGTTTGAATCTGGCCGCCGAACGGGCCTCGGCCGATTTCGATCAGCGCGTTCGATTGGCCATCAGCGCCCTTTGGGATCTCCCTTTCCACGAGCGCCACTGGTTGCTCGGCGGTTGGAAACTGGCCGGCATTTTCATCGCTTCGTCGGGTCAACCCTACACGGTGAACACCGCCGTGGACGTCAATCGCGATGGCCATCCCACAGATCGGCTCAACACGACCAGAGGATTGATCATCGCCGCCGACGGTCGCACGCGCCTCCGCCTCGCGCCGGGCGTCGAGCCGGAACGCCTGCTGGCTCCCGCCGGCCAGAGCGGAGCGATTGGCAGGAACACATTCCGGAAAGCTCCGGTGGCCACGCTCGATCTGGCGGTGAGCAAGGAATTCCGCATCACGGATCGACACCGCCTGCTGTTCCGCACGGAAATCTTCAATCTCCTGAATCGGACTCACTGGGGCACGCCGGTGCGCATCCTGGAAGCCCCCGCCTTTGGTCAATCCGTCAACACGACGATTCCGGCCCGGACCATTCAAATCGCTTTGAAATATTCGTTTTGACAGGAGGAGATGATGAACATGCGTCTTGTGCTGTGTGCCTCGTGCTTGATCCTGTGCTCCTGGATGGTGGGCCGCCATTCCGTGGTCCAGAGTTCCAGCGCGCCGGATGAAGCACCCGGGACCACGTCTGATGAACAGAGTGCGGAGCCCATTCAGCGCGTCCCGTTGAGTCGTCCAGCCGGCCTGGCTCTGGATCTGGACGGGAATCTCTACGTGGCAGATACGGGACACCATCGGGTCCTCCTCATCGAGAATCCCACCGGTCGCCGCCCGCGCCTGCTGGTGATCGCCGGGACGGGAGCGCCGGGCTTCGGGGGCGATGGCGGACCGGCGACGGCGGCAGAACTGAATCGCCCGACCGGCCTCGTCGTCGATCCGCGGGGAAACGTCTATATCGCCGATACGGGCAACAACCGCATTCGCCGCGTCGACCGAGGAGGCGTCATTCGAACGGTGGCCGGCAATCGCCTGGCTCGATTCTGTGGTGATGGCGAACCGGCTCCTCGCGCCTGCTTGCGTCAACCGACCGGCGTAGCCCTCGATGGAGCGGGCAATCTCTACATCGCCGATGCGGGAAACAACGTCATTCGCCGCGTCGCCGCCGGCAGCGATCGCGCCGTGACCGGCGACGATGCCCTGGAGATCATCTCCACGGTGGCGGGCAATGGATTACCGACGTTCTGTGGCGACGGTCAGAGAGCGACCGACGCTTGCCTGAACATGCCCACTGATGTGGTGATCGACTTCACCGGTGCGCTGTTCATCGCCGATAAGAACAATGATCGCATCCGCCGGGTGGCCGATGGATTCATCGAAACGGTGATCGGCGGCGCTCAACGCGGCTTGTGTGGCGACGACGGACCGGCTCAACAAGCCTGTCTCTTCCTCCCCACCGGCCTGGCCATTCGCACGCGGCCCTCGCCGGCGCTGTTCATCGCCGACGCGCTCAATCATCGCATCCGCCGGGTGACGCCCGATGGATTCATCACTACCGTGGCGGGAAGTGGACCGGTAGGTCCCGGACAGGGCGGCTTCAGCGGTGATGGCGGACCGGCCCTGCGCGCCCAACTCAACGAACCGCTCGATGTGGCCGCCGACACGATGGGAAACGTGTTCATCGCCGATACGGGGAACAATCGCATTCGCTGGATCGATGCGCAGGGGATCATTCGAACGCTCGTCGGTCCTTGAAATGAAAGCTCCCGGTGATCGTAAGGAGCGAGAGGGGTGGAGATTCGCTCATCGCTCCTCGATCCTCTTCATGATCGCGCTCCGGCGACGGTGATCGGCGAGCCTCCGGTCAGCGCGACGCCGCTCTGTGCCCCGCTCGCCGACGGCGAATCCTCGATCACGAAGCCCCGGCGACCGGGTGGGGCCCGAGTAATTGACCAGGTACACGATGTCGGCC
>RFHM01000371.1 GCA_003696865.1 Acidobacteriota bacterium
GCGCTCGTTCGGATAACTCCCGGATCTCCCGATCGATGTAGTCGAGGACATTGACGTCCACCACGCTGGGCTCGTTCTTCCTCGTGGGAATGATGACCTCGGCCGCCGCCAGCAACGTTTGCGCCTGAGGCTCGCTGAGGATCCGCGAGGGCGCGGGCGAGCGCGCCGCGGCGAGTTCGACTCGGGCGAGGAGCAATCCGGTGCTCCCCGTTCCGGCCAGTTGAATGAATGCCCGACGAGTGAGTTTGAGATTCATGTCTCTGTACCCCACCTGCGCCCGATCGACTGTTGGAGCCCGCGCCTCACCCGAAGCGTTCATTTCCCGGGTCTCGTCCTCCCGGCCAATTCAGCGACGGAGAATGTTTCGTAGCCATATCGGTCAGCGTCTCTGAATCGCCGTTTGATGAGGACATCGAGCACATAAGGCTTTCCATCTCGGTTGGCGCGCCGCGCTCTCTTCCACGCCGGCTTGATCTCATCGGGATCGGTCACCCGCTCCCCGCTCACGCCATAACCTCGGGCGATGCCCACGTGATCGATCTCCGGATCGCCCAAGTGGGAGCCGATGTATCTCTTCGCCGCCACGGCTCGGCGCCCATACCGGGTCAAGGCCATGCGATTCGCCTGGTACTCTCTGTTATTCCAGATGACGATGGTGATGGGAATGTCATATCGCGCCGCCGTCCACACTCCTTGAACGCCGAACTGGAAGCTCCCGTCACCGACGAGCAGAGCGACTTCTCGATGAGGTTGAGCCAGCTTAGCGCCGCAGGCCGCTCCGATCCCCCAACCCAAGCATCCTCCACTGGAGGCGACATAGGTGCGACCACGAGCCGAGGTATGAAAGTTAATGTAACGCAACAAGAAGTGATCCGAAGTGACCAGTTCGCTCACCACGATGCCCTGGGGATCGAGGACTTCGTTCAACTCCACAGCCAGTCGGGCTGGCGAGATCGGCACGGCGTCCCAATCTCTCCTGGCCTCCTCAGCGAGCTGGGCCCGCCAACGGCGCCTCTCATTCTCTACCTCTCGGCGTCGCTCTTTGAGGCGGTTCCATCGGGCCGACGTCATCAGTCCCTTGATCTCCGAGATCAATGCGGCGAGACCGGTCTGCACGTGAGTGACCAGAGCGACATCCACGGGATAGGTTCGGGCCATGTGCGTCGTATTGAGTCCCATGTGAATGACCTTGGTCTGTCGAGGGATGATGTGTTCGGGCGAGTAATCGAATTCGGAGAACATCTTCCCCCCGACGTTGAGGAACACGTCGATCTGGGGCGGATAAGCGAGTTGCGGCCGGAGAGGCCCGAGATAAAGTGGGTGGTCGGTGGGGAAATTGATGAGCGCATGACCGGTGATGAATTCTCCCACCACGGGGGCGGCGAGCAGTTCGGCCAACTCCACGAGTTCGCTCATGCCACCATACCGGCTGATCTCGTCGCCGGCCATGATGAGCGGGTGATCGGCTTCCACGAGAAGTCGCGCCGCCACCTCGACGAGCTTCGGATCGGGATGGATGCCCATAGGGATGCGAAATCGGTCCAGTGGAAGGATCTCGGCGCGATCCACTTTCTCTTTCCACAGGTCCTTGGAGAACGTGATGAACACCGGCCCTCCCGGTGGCGTGGTGGCGATCTTGAACCCCCGCTCCATGACCTCGGGAATCTTTTCGCCGCGTAGCACATCCCAGGTCCATTTCGTATAGGGCTGCGGGATGGTGGTCAGCCGAGGGGATTCCAGAAATGCCTCGCGACCGCGCAAGCGCGTGTCCTGACGACCGACGGTGACCACAAGCGGCGTATTATCTTGAAACGCCGCGACCAGTCCCCCGAGTCCATAGGCCGTTCCCGCGATGGAATGCAGATTGACGAACGCCGGACGACCCGAGAGCCTCGCATATCCATCGGCCATGCACACGACGGGTCCTTCGTGTAAGCCCATGATGTAGTGAAGCTCGGGGATATCGACCAGCGCGTCGATGAAGCCGACCTCATTCGTCCCCGGAATACCAAAAACGTATTTCACGTTCCAGGCCCGCAACATCTCGGCCACCACGCGGCCACCGGTGACATCGTTCAGTTCCATGACCTGTTCTCCAAACGCCGGCGAGGGTTCGAAGCCGGCGATGAACGCGCGAGCGCTGGCCGCGCTCACGCCGAGGGCGACCATCCTCTTGACGAATTGTCGGCGCGAGAGACGCCCGTCCAGATACTCCCTGACCAACCCGCGCATGATATTCCCACCTTACTCCTTCACCACGGTTCTGTCAAGCGAAGCTTCATCCTCCAGCGATTGTAACGCGCCGAGGAATCGTTCATCGGCGAGCAATGAGGACCAGCTCACTTCGTCCTCCGGTCGGCTCCCGGTTCCGAATTGAGGATATTCGTATTGATCTCGCGGATCGGATCGAAAGACGAATCGACCGATGCGCACGCTGTGTCCTTTCTCCTGGAGGAAGCGCTCGGCGAGGAGCGCGTCCTGGAACTTGTAGATCAGGAAAGGATCCGACTCTATGGTGGCGGCGATACCTCTCAATGCCCCCACGGGCAGGCTATCCAGTGGGAGCCTGGCCAGCGCGCCCACCCGGTAGCCCGCTCGTTTCAATTTCTCCAGAGCATCGATGAGGCCAACGTCCACAGGACCGTGGACCTCGTCATCCAGGCTCGCGATCGCGCGTCGGAACGCGGCGTCCTCCAACAATGGAGACCAGGCGATCTGATCGTCGGGCAGCGGTTCGTTCTGGTAGATATCGGCAAATTGCTCCTCGGGATCGGACGCCAGGACGTACCGTCCCCCTCGCAGCGCATGTCGCTCCAATCGCTCGTAATCGCGAGCCGCTCCTCTCGTCTCAAACCGATAGAGATTCATCCGGTGGCCTTGAAGGCGAATCACGATCCCCCGCTCTGCCTGGTGTGGAAGAAGGATGCGCGCGATTTCATTCACCACCTGAAAAGCGTAACCGGCCCGATGCAGCCGCTGAAAAACCGGTCGGAAGCTCTCCAACTCCACCCCTCGGGCTTCCCGGCAATCGCTGCGAAAAAGCTCCGTCTCCGGATGGTACAAGGCCCAGGCGTGCCACTTCAGGAAGGTGAAATTCACCGGGGTGAGGACTTTTCCTTTCAACGGGCCGTCAACGGCTCGTCCCTCGATGGTCCATAAGCTATGGGTCTGTTCATCGACGAAATGAGATCCAAGGCGATCGAACTGGAGAACGCGGCCATCGACGTCTCGCCAGTAAGCGGCCATCATGTGACTGTTGGGAGCGCGGAGGAAAACGACGATGGGAACTTCGCCCAATTGATCGTTGACCACGCCACCGTGTCGCTGTACGTCTTCCATGGGGTAGGCTTTCACGCCAGCGGCGATGTTCACTCCCAACACGGCGATATGTTCGGCAATTCGCGTATCCAATGGAACGCTCAGCGTTCGAACGAAAAACGGCCCCAGGCCCGTCCCCAGACCTCGCGATCCCAGATCCTCGGCCGCCCCGTGTCCGTGCCGCCCATCTCGATGAAGCGGGTTGTCGGGATAGATGAGCACTTCCGTCTCCGGATGGAGCGCCACCCACTCCCCCCAGGTGCACTGATAACAAGGTACCGGCTCCAGCACCGTCCCTCTCAATGGGCCATAAAGGGCCACTCCTTCGAAGTGATTCCAGAAGCTCCCCGTCTGATCGTCTCGCAAGGTCAAGCCGGCATTGTAAATTCCCGGATTCTCGAACGTGAGCCGCCGTCCTTCATGACGGGCGATGAACGCGGCGCCGGAGCCACATTTCTCGCAGTGGTTGACGATGACCGGCACACCATCGATCACGTCGTTGCAACTGTGGTAATTGTCCATGATCCACAACGGGTAGGCCCGATTCACACCATTGAACGAAAGGCCTATGATACGGTCGGTTTCCCGCATGTGCGAAGCTTCGCCAGCGCTCACGAACTGAGGATTCTTCAGCGAAGGAAAGTATTTGAGAAAAAAGAACCGCGGACGAGCGCTGGTTAAATCCGGGCGTGGACCAGGCCCGAAAAACATCTTCTCGATGTGAAACCGCTCGACGTACTCCGTTCGCCTTCCGAACATATGCCTCATCCTCCCCGCTCTCATGATGGTCGTGAAGGCGTCCATTTGGCCACTCTGCGAGCCCACGTTACCCGACGCGCCGGGTCGCTTTCAAATGGCCCAGCTCTAGCCTCGCTCTCGCGCCGTCGCCAATTCCATGAGAATCAACATGGACGCTCCTCTACGGCCCGGCGAATCTCCCGGCAGATGAGATCGCCCATTTCTTCGGTACTCACCCAAGCGCCATCCCGGGCGAGATCGGGAGTTCGATAGCCTCGGTCCAGCACGCGCCAGATCGCCGACTCTATGTGATCGGCCTCCCGGTGGAGATGAAACGAATGGCGAAACATCAACGCGACCGATCCAATGGCGCCGATGGGATTGGCGAGGTTCTTGCCTCGGATATCGGGCGCCGAGCCGTGAACCGGCTCGTAGAGAGAGACGCCCTCTCCAATGCTCGCTGAAGGAAGTAAGCCGATGGAACCGAGCACGGCAGCCACTTCCTCGCTGAGGATATCGCCGAAAATATTTTCCGTCAGGATGACGTCGAAGTCTCGCGGCCGCCGGATCAATTGCATGGCACAATTATCGACCAACAGATGCTCGACCTCTACCTCCGGATAGTCCGCACTGACACGGGTGACGACCTCTCTCCAGAGTTGAGAGACCTCCAGCATATTCGCCTTATCTACCGAGGAGAGCTTCTTGCGCCGTTGGCGAGCGAATTGGAAAGCGATGCGGGCGATGCGCTCGATCTCTGCCTCATCATAGGCCATGGTATTGATGCCTCGGCGACCACGAGGGGTCGCGTCTATCCCCCGTGGATCGCTGGTATACAACCCCCCGGTGAGTTCTCTGACAATCAAGATATCGGCGCCCTGGATGCATTCGGGTCGGAGCGGCGAACAGTCGATGAGCGCCGGATGCATCACCGCCGGGCGCAGATTGGCGAACGTGCCCAGCCCGAGGCGCAATTGAACGAGCGCAGCTTCTGGCTTCATGGGCGGGGGATTGTCGTCATGTTCCGGTGATCCCACGGCCCCGAACAGCACGGCATCGCTCGCCTGACACGCCGAGAGCGTCTCCTCAGGGAGAGGAGTTCCATGCGTTTTCAAAGCGACGCCGCCGACGGGATACTCTCGCATGACGATCTCATGGCGAAAACAGTCGGCGATGGTGGCGATCACTTTCACGGCCTGGGTCGTCACCTCAGCTCCAATCCCATCGCCGGGAAGCACGGCAATACGCAATGGCATCATCTTCCTCCATCAGGATAGTGCACGTGGGGGTGAATATCTTCCGAGGACCGAAGAATCGATCTGCTCCCATACCGCCTCGCTCTCTCCGGCGCGCGGCGATCTCCCTCCATGGAGTCAGAAGGAGATCTTCAGGGCGAACTGGATCTGTCGCGACGTGGTCACCGTTCGCGTGATCCGCCCGGCGGCCGGATTGGGAACACCGTCGGCGCCCGGCTGTGGACCCGTACCCAGGAAGACCAATCGACCGAAGTTGTCCGGCGTCGCGAAATTGGGACGATTGAACAGATTGAATATCTCCGTTCGGAATTCCACATTGAGGCGCTCGCCAACGCGCGTCGTCTTGGCCAGAATGAAATCGACGTTGGCCAGTCCCGGACCGATCAGGATATTCCGACCCGCCGTGCCCAAGAAGCCGGCCGGTTGGAGCTCGAACTGACTGGGATCGAACCACCGCGAGGGATCGCCCAGGAAGCGGATGAGCCGTACGCCGGGGGCCAGATTCGGTCGATCGGTCCGAAACGGTCCGATCTGCCCCGTCCGAGCGCGATCCAACCCATTCTCAACGGTGAACGGCGTCCCCGATTCCAGCGCCACGATGCCACCGATTTGCCACCCACCCAGGAGCTTGGCTCCCGCTCCCTGGAGATGGGAGAGAAAAGGCTTCTTCGGGCCGATCGGGAGGTCGTAGGTGAAATTGACGCTCAGCCGCTGACGTTTATCGAAATTGGACAGCGATTTGTCCAGGTGGGGGGCGAAGAAATTGAGCAACACCGTGCCGCTGGTCTCCACATCGCGGAGAATAGGAGGCGAATCATCGATGGATTTGGAGACGGTGTACGAGACCTGAAACTGCAATCCCTCATGCCAGCGCTTGTTCGCGCTGAGCGCGAAGGCGTTGTACCAGGAATTGCCGCCCGTGTCTCTGAGCAACATGCTGACGAAATGGGGATTATTTCGGACCACCCCTCCCGGCGCCGCTTTCAGCGGGAAGAACAACGATCCATCCGGCCCGACCTCTGGAGTATTGAAATTGAGTTCCGATGGACGAGGCAGATGAATCCCTCGGGAACCGATATAGGCGGCCGAGAGGACGATCCCCCCGGCCACCTCTCGCTGGAGATTCAGGTTGTATTGAGCCAGATAGGGACTGTTCAGCTTGAATTCCACGGGATTGACCAGATTGGGAACGAAGATGCTCTCGCTCACCTGAGGGAACTGGAAGAAAACGAGGATGCCCGGTTGAGCGGTGAATGTGGTGAACGGAGGATTGAACAGGAAACTGGCGAAGTACACGTTGTACAAAGGGGGATTGAAAAACAGTCCGAATCCCCCTCTCACCGCCGTCTTGCCATCCCCGAACACGTCCCACGCGAATCCGATGCGAGGGGCGAAGTTCTTCAGCGAAGGATTCCGGGTCGGCGGTCCTCCGACAATGGTCGGCTGCGCATCGGTGAGCGGATCGCGGAAATTGGCCGTGCGCCCGCGGATATCGCTGGGCACGGTGACCCACTCATAGCGCAATCCGAGATTCAGGGTGAGTCTGGGGTGAATCCGGTAATCGTCCTGAACGTAGAGTCCGAACATCCATTGCCGATAATGGCGGGTGATATCCGATTGAGGATCGATGCCCAGGAACGCCTGGGGAGCGCCTCTCAGGAAATCGCGCAGAGAGAAGAACAGCCACAGCCCATTATCCACCAGGGAGTTGAAATCGTTGACCTGGAACCGCTTGATCTCTACTCCCCACTTCAGCGAATGTCCTCCGCGCGTCGTCGTCATGTCATCCTTGAACTGGAACATGTTGAGTACCGTCACCGTGGGATTGAAAATCGTCGGCCCGAGCAGCGACAATCCGGATACCCGAATGATGCCCAACGGTTTCCCCGGGATGAAGGGCAGCAGACCTCGACGAGGATCGAGGGAGACCAACGGCTCATCGATGGAGCTGGCTCGCGACCGGTTGAATCCGAAATGAGCCGTATTGAGCCACTGAGGAGAAAACACCTTCTGGTACTCGATGGTGAAGAATTGATTCCGCGACGCGTCGTTGATCTGATAGACGGGCAATGGCGTGGTTCGCCTGACCTCGGTATCGGCGAACGAATAGCTGGCAAACAGCGCGTCGCTGTCGGTGAATCGATGATCGATACGGGTGACGAAAAAATCGGTTCGCGTGGGCTGGAGAAAATTGAACGTGAACAACCCCGTGCCTCCCCCGACGTCCTCCGATCCCGGAACATTGGGTAACGGAAATAGATCCAGATAGGGACGAATGCGCGGATCGACGCCGACCTGCTGTCCATCGATGACGCCCGTCCGCGCCGACGCGTTGGGCACGCTGGCCACCGACGTCGTGCTCCGTCGTTCCCGGAGCCCTTCATAACTGCCGAACACGAACGATCGATCTTTGATGAGGGGACCACCGAGGGTGAATCCGAACTGATTGCGCTTGAATTCCGGCGTCGGCTCGAAGGGGAGATCGAAGAAATTCTTGGCATCCAGATTGTCATTGCGATGAAAAGCGAACGCCGAACCATGAACCTCGTTGCTCCCCGAGCGCGTGGTGGCTATGACGACGCCGCCGGCCACCCGACCATATTCGGCCGAGTAGGTATTGGTCAACGCGCGAAACTCGCGCAGGGCATCGATGCCCAAGAATTCGCCGGCCGCCCCGCCGGGCGCATTGCTGAAGGCATCGTTGACGTCGGTCCCGTCGAGGATGAAGTTATTGAACTCGGGACGCGCTCCATTGATGGAGAGTCGCAGTCCCTTCCCGGCGCCCGGAAACGCCGTCTGGGGAGTGATGTCCCGGAATTGAATGACCCCCGTCTCGAGGGTCACTAACTGGGCCCAATTGCGACCGTTCAACGGGAGGTCCCTGATCTTCCGACTATCCACCAGGAGCGAAATGGACGCCTTGGTCGTCTCCAATTGAGGAGCCGTTCCCGTGACGACGATCTCCTCGGTGAGCTGACCGACCCGGAGATGAAAATCGACGACGGCCTCCTCGCCCACGGTGAGGGTCAATCC
>RFHM01000372.1 GCA_003696865.1 Acidobacteriota bacterium
ACCAGAAGACATCCGCGTCGTCACGGCAGACACCGATTTGACGCCGGTCGATTTGGGAAGCTATTCCAGCCGCGTCACGGTGATGACCGGCAATGCGGCCATGGAGGCGGCCGAGAAGCTCAAAGACCTTCTGCTCACCGTGGCCAGCGAAAAACTGGAGGTGCCCAAGAACCGACTGGTCGCCGTGGATCGGAGGATCTTCGACGCCGAGGATCCGGAGCGTTCCATCTCCTTCGTGGAGGCCGTCCAACTGGCCGAAGCACGATTTGGCACTCTCGGCTCGGTCGGCAGCTACACGCCGCCGGCGTCGCCGGGCAAATACAAAGGATCGGGCGTCGGGCCGTCGCCCTCATACAGCTATACGGCTTGCGTCGCCCAGGTTGACGTAGACCCGGAGACGGGGCTCATCACCGTGGAGAAGGTGTGGATCGCCCACGACATCGGTCGATCGATCAACCCGTTGCTGGTGGAGGGGCAAGTCGAAGGGAGCGTCTACATGGGTCTCGGCGAAGCGCTCATGGAGGAGCAGGTGTTCCGTAAAGGGCTGCACAAGATCCCCTCCATGCTGGAGTACAAGAGCCCCACCACGCTGGAAATGTGCGAGGTGGAAACATTCATCATCGAGAATCCCGATCCTCATGGGCCGTTCGGAGCCAAGGAGGTCGGTCAAGGACCTTTGCTCCCCGTGCCTCCCGCTGTGGCCAATGCCGTCTACGATGCCGTTGGCGTTCGCATCGATGAAATCCCCATCACGCCGGAGAAAGTCCTCAAAGCGTTGGAGGCCAAAGCGCGGGGAGAGGATGGGCGATATGGTCCGGATCGTATTCCCGAGGTCGCGTTCCCTGCACCGACCAAAGTCGATGTGCCGCCCGAATGGCAACCGGCGATTGTAGCCCAAGAGAGAAGCTAGCAATGCCGGGAACGGCACGTCGCCGAGGAAGGTGAGGTGACTGAGAAAGGAGAAAACCACCATGCTCCGATTGCCTCCATTCACATACTACGCGCCGGCTCGTATCGAAGATGCCGTCAAGATGCTCGCCGACCATGGTCCCGAAGCCATGGTCGTGGCCGGAGGGACCGATCTGTATCCCAACATGAAACGACGACAATTCCAGCCCCAGATCGTCGTCGGCTTGCGCCAGATTGGCGAGCTTCACCGGATAAGCGGCGATGCCAAAACGGGAGTGACGATCGGCGCCTGCGTGACGTTGGCCGAGTTGAGTCAGCACCCGGTCATCCGCTCTTCATATCAGGGGTTAGCGCGCGCCGCCAGCCTGGTCGCCAATCCTCAAATCCGCCATATGGGCACACTCGGCGGAAACCTGTGCGTCGATACGCGGTGCAATTACTATGACCAGACGCTGTTTTGGCGTCAGGCCTTGGGGTATTGTCTGAAAAAAGACGGCGACATCTGTCCGGTGGCGCCGGGAAGCAAGCGCTGCTGGGCGGTGACCTCGACGGATACGGCTCCCGTCATCATTGCCCTTCGCGCGACATTGAGGCTGGTGAGCCCGCGAGGCGAGCGGTTGGTGGCGGCGAGTGATTTCTATCGAGATGATGGCATCCATTACCTGAACAAGGAAGCCGACGAGATTTTGACCGAGATCCTTCTCCCACCCGTCGATGGGTTGAAGACGACCTACTGGAAGCTTCGGCGTCGAGGCTCGTTCGACTTCCCCGTCCTCGGCGTCGCCGTGGCTCTGGCTCAACAGGGCGAGTGGTGCCGTGACCTGCGGATCGTCACCGGGGGAGTGAATTCCCGTCCCCTGGAGATGACCGAGGCGGAGCAGCTATTGATCGGCGAGCGCATCACGCCCGATCTCATCGAGCGCGTCGCTCAAGCCGTGTACCGGCCGGTCAAGGCCCTCGATAACACCGACTTCGTTCCTCTTTATCGAAAGAAGATGGCCCCGGTCTTCGTCAAGCGCGCGTTGAGAGAACTGCTCGGATGGCCCATCCGGGAGACGCCCGATGGGCATCCATCGGGAACGCGATGAACCTGTGGTTGATGTGACCGACCCGAGCGCCCGGCGGGACCTCCGTCCACGAACCCCCGGTTGCCCGAGCCCGGGAGGACCTCCGGCACACATCCCCATGAAAGAAAAGGGCGCCCCTCCGGAGGAAAGACGCCCT
Source organism: Acidobacteriota bacterium (assembly GCA_003696865.1). Lineage (GTDB taxonomy): Bacteria > Acidobacteriota > Blastocatellia > HR10 > J050 > J050. The sequence continues at coordinate 2,134 of RFHM01000372.1, forward strand.
TTTCAGGGTGAGCCAACGCTAGAGAGAAGACTCCGGATTAAGGTATGCGAATGAGAATGAAGTTGCTATCCGATTCATCGGTTGTCGTCCGCCCGACGAAATCATGAGCGACCACGCGAATGCGCGCCCGCGGCGAGCGCATTCCGCGTGGCACTCGCCAGGCGTACGAACGCTCTGTGCCCGGCACGTCGGTCGCAATGGGCTCGTAGGTCTGGCCACCATCGAGTGAAAGGAAGATATCGAATGTGGCGATGGCGATATCATCCGAAGCCGTCCAGGTGATCTGAACCGGCGCGCCGATACGCACGATCAATTCCCGCTGATTGGGGGCCGTGACGGTCACGGCTGGCGGATCTCGATCGATGGCAAACAGCGCATCGCTCTCGTCCTGAGAGACCAACCCCGCTCCATCTCGGCAGACGACGCGGATTCGCGCCCGATTGCTCCCCAACGTCTCGGGAACCTGCCACTCGTAGGTATCTGTACCGGTGAGGCCACTGACCAGCGTCGTATAGGTGGCCCCTCCATCGGTGGAGAGCATGACGTCACAGGAGATGTCGGGCTTGTTGTCGGTCGCCGTCCATCGGATGGTGAAGGGGCGGCCGGCGGCGATGATCTCGCCGCCATTGGGCGACTCCAGCTTCACCGTCGGGGGCACCACATCCCGCCCGAACACGACGAAGTCATCGTCGCTGCAATCGCGAGACTCGTTGCCCGCCCCATCGCGCACCACGACGCAGACGCGAGCCTGGGTGGTATCCAGCACGATGGGAACCTGTACCTGGAGTTTCTGGATGCTCCCGGCGAGGTTGGTCCGCAGCGCTTTGAACGTCTTCCCTCCATCGGTGGAGAAGAGGACGTCCTGGGCGACTACGCCAACGTTATCGGATGAACGCCACTCGACGGTCATCGTCTCGCCGGCATCGATCAGCTCACCTCCATTGGGCGCGAGCACTGTGACCAATGGGGCCATGGCATCGCCGATGCCGATGGTGAAGTTCGGCGAAAATTCGGAGGTATTGCCGGCGATGTCGATGGCCGTCGCCGTCAGTTGATCTCCGTTAGTCAGGGGTTGGACCAACTGGTTTGCTCCGCTGGACGCCGGCATGAGGACGGAGAAACGGCCTTCGGCGTCGGGCTTGGCTTGGACGAGGAACTGCCCGCCTTCCCCATATCCACTGGGATCGGGCATGGCGCGATAGATCTCGATGGTCTGCAGTTGCGGCATGAGCGTGGGGAGTACGCCACTGACCAGCAAGCCCCCATCGGTCTCCTCAATGGAGGTGATGATGGGGAAGTTGCGCAGATCATTCGGACCGGTATCCAGATCGCTGGGATCGTTGAACGTCACCCCATCGCCGTTCAGGTCGATGCCCAACGTCCCATTGTCGAAGATGGCATTCTCCGACACGCGATTGTTCAAGCTCGCCCCGAGGATGCTGATTGCCGCTCGGGAATTACAGGTGATCGTATTGTGCACCACCCGATTGCCCACGGCATCTTCGATGCGCACCCCATCTTTGAAATTCCCCAAGCAGGCGCTGGCGCTCGCATCGGTACCGATGAAGTTGTTTTCGATGAGGTTATCGTTGGCCTGGAGGAGACCGACGCCGTCGTCGCCATTGCAGGCGATAACATTGCGGCTGCCGGGAACGGGACCGCCAACGGTATTGTTGGTGGCTTGGAACAACGACACGCCATCCCCCCCGTTAGGCAGCACGTTGGCGCCGGTGATGTCCACGCCGATGTAATTCCCCAGCAGATCATTGAATGCCGACCCGGCATCCAGATAGACGCCCGCCCGGGCATTGCCCGAAATGACATTGCGCGCCTGCGGGACCGGTCCACCAATGCGGTTCTCGGCCGCTTTGATCATCACACCGTGTCCGGCATTGCCAAGGGCCATCGTCCCCGTCACATCGGTGCCGATCAAATTGCCGAGGATATTGGTACTCACGCTATTGGTGATCTTGATGCCACTGCCCATGTTGCCGGAGATGACGTTTCCGGCACGCGGCCCAACGCCGCCGATGATGGTGGCATCGGAGCCGTTGGAGATCATGACGCCACTTCCGCTGTTGGGGAGCGCGACGGCGCCAGTGACATCGGTACCAATGAGATTCCCTACGATCTGATTATTGGTCCCCGCTTCGATGCTGACGCCATTTCGCAGATTGCCCGAAATGACGTTGGCGGCGCCCGGCGTGATCCCGCCGATGATATTGTTTCTCACGCTGGACATGAACACGCCGTCGCCTCCGTTGGGCAGTGGTTGCGTTCCAGAGGCATCGACGCCGATGTAGTTGCCCA
>RFHM01000373.1 GCA_003696865.1 Acidobacteriota bacterium
ATAACAGACATGGGTGGGATGAACGAATCTGCCCGAGCGAAATTTGTGGAAGATCGCCTACCGGGTCCTTGACGTCTTTACGGTTCCCGTCCCCGGTCCCCGGTCCCCGGTCCGCTGGAGGAGCTATGGAACAAGGCATCACCGAGAAGATCTGGCACAACGGAGCGTTCATCGATTGGGAGCAGGCCACCATACACGTCATGTCGCATGTGGTGCATTACGCCTCGGCCATGTTCGAGGGGATCCGCTGCTATGAGACGAGCCGCGGCCCGGCCATCTTTCGGCTGAAGGATCATCTGGAGCGATTGCTGCACTCGTGCCACATCTACCGCAGCCTGCCGCCCTACACGCTGGAGGAGCTCACCGAGGCCTGCCGGGAGCTGGTGCGGGTCAACCGGGTGACCTCCTGCTACATTCGTCCCATCGTTTTCCGGGGCTATGGGACGTTCGGGGTCAATCCGCTGCCCAATCCCATCGAGACGTACATCATCTGCTGGCGCTGGGGCAAGTATCTGGGGGCGGAGGCGCTGGAGGAGGGCGTGGACGCCTGCGTGTCCAGTTGGGTGCGCTGCGCCCCCAACACGCTGCCGGCGATGGCCAAGGTGTCGGCCAATTACATGAACTCGCAGCTCATCAAGATGGAGGCCATCGAGAACGGCTACGCCGAGGGCATCGCCCTGGACGCCTCGGGGAACGTCAGCGAGGGGAGCGGCGAGAACCTCTTCCTGGTGCGCAACGGCACCGTCTACACGCCGCCGTTGAGCTCGTCCATCCTGCCGGGCATCACCCGGGATACCATCATCACTCTCTGCGGGCTGCTGGGCCTCGAAGTGAAGGAACAGAACATCCCTCGCGAGATGCTCTACATCGCCGACGAGGTCTTCTTCACCGGGACGGCCGCCGAGATCACCCCCATTCGGAGCATCGATAAGATCAAGATCGGTCACGGCCGACGCGGCCCGGTGACCAAACGCCTGCAAGAGGAATTCTTCGCCATCACCTCCGGCCAGAAAGAAGCCCCCGGAGACTGGCTGACGTGGGTGTGAAAAGAGGACCGGAGACCGGAGACCGGAGACCGGGGACTGGAGACCGGTGCGCTATGACCCCAACGGCTCGCCGCCGGTGGAGTGAAAAGAGGACCGGAGACTGGGGGCAGGAGGCCAATCTTTCCGCCCCCGGTCCGAGAGAAGCTAACAGACCAGACCGCCCGCCACAGAGACCAGCACCGAACCCCGCCTGCCAGGGATGAGTGAACGAAGCCGCCGAAGCCCATGTGCCGGCGAAGCCGAAGAGGGAAGACCGGAGACCGGGACCAATCTCTCCCCGGTCCTCAGTCCCCCGTCCCCGGTCCGAAAATTTTACCCACATCGCCATGAACCGCTTGGTAATTAGCCCTCCCCGGTCCTCAGTCCCCCGTCCCCGGTCCGAAAATGGTGAAGGAGAAGCGCCGGGAGCGCCTGACCTTGCCCGACTTCAATCGGACGATCACCTGCCAGAAGTAGGGTTGCCCTCGCTCTAACCGCCTGGCCACCGGGCGGGGGAAAGGGACGGTTTCGGTTCGGCTCCGCCGACTCCTCCAGATGGGCGTCATACGCTGATCGTAAAGGATTACCCGGTAGCTCTGAGCATCGGGAACGGCCGCCCAAGTGAAGCGAGTGGGCGGATGCGAGATCTCGCCTCTGGGAAAAGATGGAAGACCGGAGCCCGGAGCCCACTCTCCGCCGATCCCCCGTCTCCGATCCCCCATCTTCCGTCTTCCGTCCATGGATGGAGAGCGAAGAGCGAAACTCCCCCAGCGAACAACGTCACCAGCACCATGATCCAGATCGACCGGCGTCGCCGAGGCGTTTGCTCCGGCCATGACGTGCTCGTCTCTGGAGGTGAGGGAGCGCTGGGTGCCGTCCGCGTTCGACCATCTCCCGAAGCGCCCACGAGAGATTCATTCAGGTGTCGGAGGATCTTCACCTCTGCCCGACAGGTCGAGCAGAGAGCCAAATGCCGGATGATGCGATAGCGCCTCGGCCAATCGAGGTCTTCCTCATTCCACGCATACTCGACCAGTTGAGCGGCTTCTGGATGATCTTCCAACACCACGGGGCCATAGCGGTCGATGGCGGCAGCAAGGTGACGGAGATCGGCCAGTTCGACGGCGCATCTCGGGCATCCGCCAATGTGCCTGGCTATGCGCGTGCGGGCCTGAGGGGGAAGCTGCCCTCGAACGTAGGCCGGTAGCCATTCTGAGACAGTCCGGCATCTCAGGTTTTGGTGTGGTCGCTCGACGTTCAGCTCCCGCATGTTAGGACTCTCCATACGATGTCAGCGGATGAGGTCGTTGGGAAGCTGGACGGTCGACGCCAATATGCGGTGCGCCAACCATCCAGCTTGTGGCCTGCTCGCTTTCCAAAATTTTTCGATGACGCTTCATGTTTGGATTCGAGAGCGTTCGTCCACAGGGTGAGTGAGTTGACGATAGAGCTCGATCGCTCGCTGCATGCATCGTCGGAATCTTGCGCGCACAACCTTCTCATCCTCCTGAAGTTGTCCGGCCACTTCGAGGTATGACTGTTCATCGAGGAAGATGGAACGCCACAGGCGGCGGCACTCGTCAGAAAGAGCGTGAAAGATGTGAAAAAACAGCCGACGCTCATCCACAGCCGTATTGGGCCGATGCCTCACGATGGTCTCGATCTCCAGTTCCTGTCGCAGGCTGTCGACATCAGGAGGGCGATATTGGCGACGAATCCACTCGATGCATCCCTGCTCGGCCAGTTTGTAGACATGGGTGCGTAGATCGCTCGAAAGCCGGAATCGCCGTTGACCAAGTTGCTTCACTAACCGATGCTGCACTTGGCGCACGAGAGCCTCGGGGGGATCCGGCCATCCCCAGAGGGGATGTTCCACCACTTCCCGAATCCACTGCTCGAGTTGAAAGAGAGCCTGGGGGTGGCCAGATCGAGCCTGTTTTATGAGTGCTTGATCGGACATTGGAGCTCCACTCAATTGATCAGGAAGTCTATCACACAGGATGAAACCGCGGCAAAGGCGTTCCCCCTGCCGCCGACGGGTTCAAGTGGAGAAAGTTCACCATGATCGGGAGCCGCCAGAGTCGTTGACCTTGAGAACTGATTCCGGTTGTGTATAATTAGCCACTTAATAATCGCCAGAAGTCGAGCAGAGTGCTTATGGGGAAAGGAACGCGTCAGACGGAACTACATCAGCGACGACATCGCAAGTGGAAGCGTCGGAAGCAACGACTTCACGAGTTGCTTCGACTCTTGGAGCAAGCCAAAACGCGGGAAGAGCGCGTTCGCATTGCTCGAGAGTTCCAGGCCAAGGTACAGCAGGAACAGCACACGCAACACGCTTCGGCGTAGAGGAAGAAATGGCGGTGTTCGCGTCGACGAAAAGCAGGGGATAACCCCATAATGGCGACCTCCGGGTGATGGTTCACATCGCTCATCTTGCAGGGCTCGGCATATTTCATTCACCGTTCGGTCGGGTGGTCCAGGCTTCGAGGGCCTCGTCCCAGAGAGAAACGCTGCCGTCTTGTATCACGGTAACTCGATGCTTGCGGGTTTCGTCTTCGGCTCCCCGGGTCAGTCGCTCTCCAGCCACGACCGGGATCGCGCGATAACCGGCTCGACGCAAGTGCTCGGCTCGTCGCTGGGCACGTTCGACATCACCCTGATCCACCACGGCGGATATCTCCACCGCCAGCCACACCTCAGGCACCTCCGGCCGCTGACGCGGCTGTCCGCAAACGAGCAGGTCTAGCCGCAGCACATCGTAGAATTCTTCGGCCGAGAGAGAGGCTCGTAGTGATTCCTCTAGCGCGTACGGATCGACGATCCGAAGTTGTTGGAGAAGAGGACCAAAGTAGGCACTGGCCTTATCTCGATAGGTCCGCTCGAGCACACGACCTTTAAGATCTCCCACCGTATCGATGAGACGTTCTTGACGTTCGATGAGGCGTTCCTGAGTTTCCATTAAAGCCCGCATCTGTTCTTCGGTGCGGCGTTGAGCATCAGCTAGTGCTTCGAGGCGTTCTTCGGTGCGGCGTTGGGCGTTGGCCAGTGCTTCGAGGCGTTCTTCGG
>RFHM01000374.1 GCA_003696865.1 Acidobacteriota bacterium
AGATTCGGAGCTTCGGTGTAGGTAAAACTTATGGGGCGGCCGGAGACGGTATACAAACCTTCCGTTACAATCTCTCCTGAAATGTTGACCCGAAAAAAAACGCGGTCATATTGGCAATCGGAGAGTCCCGAATGGCTCATCTGCTCCCTAACGCTGTTTCTCGTTTTACCCAATAAGCCATTAGCGGTTGATCCCCTCGTTGCAGTCCAACCCAAGATACATAAGGAAATGATTATCAAGAGTCGAGGTTGATGTTTCTGAATCTTCATCCCTTTGTTCCTCCATCTAACTACTGATTCACATGCAATCGGATCTGTTGAATGCTCCGATCATGGTAACGGCTCGGCGGCCGGTTGACCATCCCAAAGTTTCTGCGGGGATTGGCCAATGCTCCCATTATCCCTGTATGCATCACGAACAATTGATCCCGAATATCACCGAGTGGACTGGTGCCTCCCTGACAAATGACCCTTGGTGGAGCTGGTGCCACCATCGCTCCATCTGAGCAGTTCTGCGGCGTACAGCTTGCATGACAGACATGCACCCCATGACCCAACTCATGACCTACTACATGCTTAAACGTCTCACGGCGAAACGCTGTATTCGTTGAGACAAACCCTCCAAGCCCGTCGATTCGGGTGATGAAGATCGAAATTGAACTTATCTCACTGGGTACACCAACCACCGGTAAGGTTATCCCAAGTGCCCCTTCCGGCACCCCAGGAAAGATGTCGTTCCTGTAACGAACATTAAGGGCTCACAGTTAGCCCCGAGTTTGTGATATATCCTGTTCCAACCGCGACGATCTCTGATCCACCGCGCCGCTTTCTCGCTTCTCGGGAAAAATTCCGGCAAGCTCGAGTCATCTCTCCCCTCCTATTCACTCATCCGGCTCGTTGATGTGCTCCTCTCCACCGGAGCTATGTCCGTTTCTGAGACACAATGGACCTGGGCGATTTTTGTCCAAAGTGCAAAAATTGCCAAAGTCCAGTCACAAGTAATACATTGTAATATCTATCGTGGCTCTCTTTGCCCTTTGTGGTGGCTCTCACCCTCGAGCTCACCTTGAAGAGATCGAAGCGCTACCACGAGACCACTGATACTGTGTTCGACCCCTACGTTGCTGGCGTAGGACAAGTAAATAGTATCTCTCCCAGATCGGAGTAAATCGAGGGCTTTTCTATAGGCCTTGATCGCCTCGTCTTTTTTCCCTCGCACTTCGGCTATGGATCCTTTCAGCCCGTAGCCCGCTGCACTATTTGGATAGAGCAGGAGTAACTCATTCACCTTCTTCTCCGTTTCCTCGTATTTCTCCCTCACAAAGAGGCGCGTTGCCTCTCGAATGAGCACCTCCAGTCTATCCTCAAACGTCTCTACCGCTCTGATCTCGAATTGAAAAATCTCGCTGTGCGCCGGAATCTCCTTTCCCGACGCACTCTTCAGTCGGCACCGAAACTTCAAGTGGTAGATGCCTGGTGGTAAGGCTTCTTGTTCACCTGTCACCTTCGCCTCGAAATACAGCCTGGCCTGCGGGGGCAACTCGATTCGTTCCGACCACTCAACCGGAATCGCGGTCTTTGGAAGTATCAGTTTGACGGAGGGAGAAACTTCGATACCAAGATTGCCTCTCACCTCCGGCGTGGGAGCTTTTAGGACCGTCACCTGGAAAGCCTCCTCGGGTCTTAGCTCATTTGCAATCACCATCGCCTTTTTAGAGCCGTCATTAAGAATATCCAATCGAACCGTGATGGGTTCACCTTGGAAAATGACGAAATAGGCCCCTTTGGCTGGTGGCGACGTATACGTCGTCCCGTAGTTCTCGCCTACGCGAACAAAAGAATAAAGATGCTCATTCACGGATTGCGGTGAAAAGGCACCGCCGATTGCTAAGCTAACCAGAAGTACGCATATTGGCTGTACCATAAGTCTTCACCTCACTTGGAGTTGTCGTTCATCCGTCATATCGTAGGTATGCGGAATGTTGTTCCACGCTGGATCGTTGATATTGCTGGTGACCATGAAATACCCGGTGACCATCACAGACAATAGTCCTGGTGGATATTGGTTGGGAAAGCGATGCACGATGTTCACCCCATGTCCCACCTCATGACCAATCGTCTGTCGTGTTTTTTCATCATCAAAGGGATCAACATTGAAGATATTATTATTTGGAGGACTGGCAAACCTGATGGAGAGAGTATAAATTTTTATAGGCCCTGTTTGCACGTTTGGAGAACCTACAACGGAAGTTTCACCAAATACAGGGCTGCTGCGACCTATTAGTTTAAAGCCACCATCGATTACCATCAGGGCATGTTGATCAAAGATCGTCGGGATAGAACCTCCGAATCCGGAATTCGAACGATTGAAGTTAATGACCCTGTCCGCATCCATCTGATTTTGAAAAATCGAATGTTTCGTCACAGGAAGATTGATGGCGTCCCCGATGTTCTGAGGTAATTCACTGTAGATGAACAAATCTTTCTGGAAAGGATTCGTTCTCCGGTGCTCTCCCCGCACCGCGAAGCCACGAAACTCCTCGAAATTCACCAACCCATCCCCATCTACCCCGTTTCCCATCGGATTCACATCCTCGTCCGCATCGGTCGCCAAGCCAGTATCCATGATTTCGCCGATCACCTGCCCATTGGCGATCACCTTCCACCCCCCATCCGGCAGCCAGTTGCCGTTGTCATCTTTCGGCACGCGCATCTCGGCCGTTTGGTCCCCGGCGCTCGCTTGCACCGTCGTGAACCCACCGTAATCGTGACACAGCAACTCCACCCGCGCCGTGTGATCCGCTGAGAACGACGCCGTCGCGGTGGCAAGGCTGAAGTCCGCCGTCGTCTCACTCCCCGCGTTCATCGCGAAGCCAGTGAAGGCAGACGTGTCTTTCAGCGCAAAGCTCACTTGACTGACCCCGCTCGGAGGCGCCACGATGGCCCCCGTGCTCGGGTCCACAAACGCGGCAATCAGCTTGACCGTCTGCGGCAAACTCACACTCGTGCCGTCCAACCTCGCCCCCGGCAGATACCGGTCAATGTCGCTC
>RFHM01000375.1 GCA_003696865.1 Acidobacteriota bacterium
GCCCCCTTCTCCAGCAACAACACCCGCGCCTCGGTGGTGGCCAATTCCAGGGCGGCAAACAGGCCCGCCGGCCCGGCACCGATGATGATGACATCATAGGCCATGACGTCTCCTTGGAAAATCACCGCTGAGGCGCAAAGAACGCAAAGATCCTCCAACGGGCTCTTTTCATCCCCTCAATGTGGCTCGACCGCGCCATGGGTGACTCCCTCGAAAATGTGGCGCAAGCTGCCAGCTTGCACTACTTCCCCTAACGAACTCCTTTTCATCCCCTCGATGTGGCTCGACCGCGCCATGGGCGACTCCCTCGACGACGTTCACCACTCGGCCAATCGCTCGGCCAATCCCAGATGAAGCACCTGATGTTCGTGGGTGCCATATCGATAGACGGTGACGCCCTTCAACTTCAGATCGTAGGCCATCATGAAGATGCGGCGGACATCGTCTACGGTGGCTTCTGGCGGGAGATTGACCGTCTTGCTGATGCTGTTCTCCGTATGGCGCTGAAACGCCGCCTGCATCCGCAAGTGCCACTCGGGAGCGATGTCCAGCGTGGTCACGAACAACCGTCGCACATCTTCGGGGATCTCGTCCAGATCCTGAATGCGCCCATGATTGATGACCTTCAGCATCAACTGCTCGGAATAGAATCCCCGCTGGCGAGCGATCTTCTCGAACAGGGGATGAATGGTCACGAACGTGCCCAACGGCGTGGTGCGCGTCTCGGCCACGGCGAACAACGGCTCGATGCCACTGGAAGCCCCGGCAATCATGGCCGTCGTCCCCGTCGGGGCCACGGTGGTGACGGTGGCATTCCGCCGCGGGGGCTCGCCGCGCTGGGCGTAGATGCTCTCCAGCCAATTGGGGAACGGGCCGCGCTCGCGGGCCAGTCGGCGACTCTCGTTGATGGCCGTCTCGTTGATGAATTTCATGACCTTCTCGCCCAGAGAGACGGCCTGCTCCGTATCGTAGGGGATGCCCAGTTCGATGAGCATGTCGGCCCACCCCATCACGCCCAGGCCGATGCGGCGATTGGCCAACGCCGCTCCTTTGATATCGGGCACCGGGTAGACCGAGCGATCGTGCATATTGTCCAGCATCCGCACGCCCACGCGCACCACCTCTTCCAATCGCGCCCACTCGATGGTGGGATGATCGTTCTCTTTGACGAAGTGCCCCAGATTGACGTGACCGAGCACGCAGGCTTCGCCGTGGCCCAGGGGCACCTCGGCACACGGATTGGTGGCGCGAATCGTTTGCGAAGGGATGGGATTGGATTCGTTGATCCGATCGATGAACAAGATGCCCGGATCGCCGCGCGCCCAAGCGCATTCGCACATGGCGTCGAATACCTCGCGGGCCGAGAGCCGACCGACGACCTCTCCGGTGCGCGGGTGTCTCAATTCATACTCGCGGTCGGCCTTGACCGCTTCCATGAAGGCATCGGTGACGGCCACCGAGATGTTGAAGTTCTCCAATCGTCCTCCATATTGCTTGGCGCGAATGAATTTGAGGATATCCGGATGATCGACCCGGAGAACGCCCATCATGGCCGCTCGTCGCCGCCCCCCTTGCTTGATGGCGTCGGCCGAAGCATTGAAGACGTTCATGAACGAGACCGGACCGCTGGCCTGCCCCCCACTGGTCACCACCGGATCGCCCTCGGGGCGCAGCGCGGAGAAATCGAAGCCCACGCCCCCGCCCGACTGGAAGATGAGGGCCGCCGCCTGTAGTTCCTTGAAGATGCCCTCGATGGAATCGGGAACCTCGCGCACGAAGCAGGCGGCCAACTGGGGCCGGGATGTCCCGGCATTCATCAACGCCGGGCTGTTGGGGAGGAAATCCAGTCGAGCCATCACCTCATAAAACTGCTCCGCCGTCTCCTTGACCTGCTCGGGAGAGGCGCCATACTGCTCCTCGGCTTTGGCCAGCTCGCCGGCCACCCGACGGAACATCTGCTCGGGCGTCTCGATGATCCGGCCCTGCTCATCGCGGAGCAGATAGCGCTGCTCCAGGATGTATTGCGCGTTGGGCGAAAGCTGTGGTCTCACTCGTGTCATCGTCTCCTCCTCCTTCGGTGATGCAATCCTCGTACCACCACGCCGCCGGCCTCCCGCACCGCCCGCGTCCGGAGCGGCGCATTTTTATATAATTTTATCACAAAGAGTTGCCGCTCGGCGTCGAGGACGTGGCGAAAACGCCGGGACCATCGCATCGAGGAGTGCTGAAAATCACCCACCCGGTGAGGACTCTCACCCACTCGGAGGAGAACGGCTCCATGGTCGGCGAGAGATCGAGCGCGCAACTCCCCATGGAACAAGGCGCGCGGGCAGGGCCGGGAGTCAGCGTACTGGTACGGGAATTGCACTCATCAATGATGAAGGAGCCTATGGATCATGACCGGCAGAGATGAGACACGACGACATCCGACCGCCCATCGCCCGGGCTGGATGGCGGTGGCGAGCCTCGTGCTCCTGCAGTATCTGGCGCTCGGCGCGCCATCGCACCAGGTGCCTTACAGTGAGTTCATTCGGATGGTCTCGGCGGGACGGTTCGAGCGCGTCGTGATCACCCCCACGGAGGTTCGAGGCCGGCTCAAACAGGAGGGGGGGAAGCAGGTCGTGGCCAAGCGCCCTCCCGGGATGGATGAGCGGCCATTGATAGAGGCGCTCACCAAGAGCGGGACGCCCTACGAGGGGAGACCGGAGACTTCGGCCTCCTGGTGGATGTGGGCCTGGATGGTGCCCCTGCTCATGATCCTGTTCTTGTGGTTCCTCGGCTGGCGAACGGCCATGGGAGGCTCGCGCGGCCCCATGGAGTTCGGGCGCACGCGGGCGCGCATCTATGATCGGAGCGCCGAGTTGAGCGTCACCTTCGACGATGTGGCCGGCGTGGATGAAGCGGAAGCGGAATTGGCCGAAATCGTCGATTTCCTCAAGCACCCGGAGAAGTATCAGCGACTGGGAGGGCGCATCCCCAAAGGCGTCCTGCTGGTGGGTCCGCCGGGAACGGGCAAGACGCTGCTGGCCCGAGCCGTGGCCGGGGAAGCCAATGTCCCCTTCTTCGCCATCTCCGGCTCGGAATTCGTGGAGATGTTCGTCGGCGTGGGGGCCAGCCGGGTCCGCGATCTCTTCCTCCAGGCCAAGATGCGCGCGCCCTGCATCATCTTCATCGATGAACTGGATGCCATCGGCAAAGTTCGC
>RFHM01000376.1 GCA_003696865.1 Acidobacteriota bacterium
CCCTCGCCCTCCCCGGGTCTCTCATTCGATTGACCGATGTGGGAGTGAATCCAACGCGCACCGGATTCATCGAGCTGCTCCAATCGCTGGGGGCGCCCATCCGGTGGCACAACCGACGCTCCTGGCAGGGCGAACCGGTGGCCGATCTCGTCATTGGCTCGGCGCCGCTACGCCCTCAGCGCCCGCTGACCATTGGTGGAGAACTGATCCCTCGCCTGATTGACGAACTTCCCATTCTCGCCGTCCTGGCCACGCGCATCGAAGGCGGCGCGACCATTCGCGATGCTCAAGAGTTGCGCGTCAAGGAGAGCGATCGCATCCGGGCCGTGGCGGCGAATCTGCGCCGAATGGGCGCTCGCGTCCGAGAGTTTCCCGACGGCTGGCACATTCCCGGACCGCAACCGCTCCGGGGCGCACATGTGGATGCTCATGGAGATCACCGCATCGCCATGGCATTCGCCATCGCCGGATTGATGGCCGAGGGAGAGACCGCGATTGAATCGAGCGAGGTGGTCGACATTTCTTTCCCCGGGTTCTTCAGCGCACTGGACGCACTCGTCGAGCGATGATGGCCCCGATAAATCCGTAAAGATGGAGAGACCAAGGCGCATGTCACGAACTCTCAACGCCGAGGAAAAGCCGACGCCCGAATCCCCCCTCCCTCCTCGCATCTTCCTCGTGGGATTCATGGGAAGCGGGAAGACGACCATTGGGCGCCTCCTGGCCCGCCGGCTGGGTCGTCCATTCATCGACCTCGATGAGCGCATCGTCGAACGCACAGGTCAATCGATCTCTCAGATCTTCGCCGAGCGAGGCGAGGCGGCATTCCGAAAACTAGAGACCGAGCTCATCAACGAGGTCATCGGCGAGCCCGAGGCCGTCATCAGCCTCGGTGGTGGCGCGTTCGTCAGCGAAGCGAATCGACGAGTGATCCAGGCCAATGGCGTATCCATCTGGTTGGATTGCCCGTTTGACATCATCGTGGAGCGATTACGGGGAACCGGCGATCGCCCACTGAACACATCGCCCGAACGATTGCGCCGATTGCTGGAGAGCCGCCTCTCCAGCTATGCTCAGGCGGACCTGAGAATCGATGCCGGTCGATCCCACCCCCTGGAACTGGTGGAGAAGATCATCGAGCGCTTGCGCCATCGGAGCGCTCGTCAACCATCTTCGGCGTGATCTGAGGAGGCGAACATGACCTGGAGAACGAAACTGCTCATCGTCATCGTGTTCATCGGTGGGTGCCTGCTGCCGCATTCTCTTCCGGCAATCGGCCAAGAGGCGCCACGTTATCTGGCGCTGGTCGCCGCTTCCGGCAATCGAAGCGCTCCGGGCACCGGCGATGTGACGCTGTTGACGGTGACGCCCGACGAAGGAACCATTCTCGGCTCCATTCCAACCACCGGACGCACCGTTGAGCTGGCCGTCGCTCCCGATGGTCGATACGCTCTGGCCATCAATCAGAGTGGTACGGCGTCCCTCATCACCGGGCTGGATACGCCTCAACCGATGGAAGAGCGCCTGCTGCCCGCGGGTCTTGGCGCCACCGGCGTGGCCATCACCCCGGATGGCTCGACGGCGGTCATCCTCAGTAGCGGCCAGAATCCGCCCATGGCCACCATCATCGATGGACTTCCCGATGCACCGACCGTGCGCACCACGCTCCCCATCCCTGGAGCCATTCCGGGGAGCGAACTGGACATCGCCATCTTCCCTTCTGGTGACACGGCGGCCATCGGCGCCGGTTGTGGCGGCCTCAGTTTGCTCGATGGCCTTCTGAGCGGGCCTGCGGCGTTCCGGCCCGGATCCCCATTGGACTTCGTCGGGTGCGTGCAAGGCCTGGCCGTGGCTCCCGATGAGGCGAGAATCTACACGGCCTCGCTCCTGTCGGGCCAAGGATTCGCCGTGTTGACCGTCGAAGGCGTGCAGCCCGGCGAACAACCATTCCTGGCGGGAATGAGCGCTATCCAGTCGTCGACCTTCTCCAATCTGCGACAGACGCCGGACGGCTCGCGATTGCTCGTGCCTGGATTCAAAGGCCTGTTCATCTACCGGGAAATGGACGCGAGCATCGATCTCTTGACCCTCCTGCCCGTCGGTCCGCGCTCGCGCGCCGCGCGACAAGGCGGCCTGGCCCTCTCGCCTGATGGTCGACTGGCGCTGCTGGCCAATATCGATACCGGAGGAAGAACGACGCTCTCCATCATCTCCGATGTGCTGACTGAGGCCCCTGAGGAGACGGCTCGCCTGGAATCCTCCGAGATGGTGAATACTCTGGAAGGCGCACAGCAGAGCATCGCTTTTGTTCCCCTCGTGATGCCTCCGGCTCTCTTCCGCGAACAGGAACCCAATGATGACCCCCAGCAGGCCAACGCCATCGTGCCCGATGTGACGGTGATCGGCGTTTTCGATCCCGCGGGAGATGAGGATTATTTCAGCTTCGACGCCCAAGGCGGAGAGCGCCTGATCGTCGAAACGCGAGCTCAACGGCTCGATCCACCATCGGCGGCAGATACCGTGGTGGCGGTAGTGGATGGCGAAGGTCACGTGTTGGCCGAAAATGACGATGCGGGCACAACGTTCGATTCGCGGGTGGAGGTTGTGCTGCCAGCGCCGGGACGCTACTTCATTCGCCTCAGGGAGAGCCGCAACAAAGGAGGACCGAATTTCAATTACGAGGCCACGATCTCGCTCTCCGCTCCTCGATGAACGGCGCTTCACCATCGAATGATGGAATGGGCGTCCCGCGCAACGAGCGGAGAAGTCCGCCGGTCGTCACCCTCCTCCGGCTCATGCAACATTGGTGGAGACGAGCCGGGGTTTTCCGAGGCCCAGGCTCCGGACATTGACATCCCCGAACGCCTCGCCGGCGCACGATGATGCGCGGGCCTGCTACCTCCGCTGTGGGGGATGTGATAAACTTGAAAACTAATGATCATCACCCACATCGAGGCGCGCGGTTTCAGGAACATCCATCACGGCCAGTTCGAACCCCAGGGCCAACTGAACGTTCTCTACGGAGCCAATGCGCAAGGAAAAACAAACTGGCTCGAAGTCATCTACCTGCTGGCTACGGCCAACTCTTTTCGCACGCCCCGACTCAGCGAAGCGCTGACCTACGGCGGCGGCGAAGCTATTTTGCGCGCTCGGGCAGAGCGCCATGGGCTGAAGAAAGAATTGGCCATCCAGTTGACTCCACGATCGAAGCGGCTGTTCGTCAACGGAAAACGCGAACCGTCGAGTCGGTATCTGGGGCAACTCGCCGCGTTCATCTGCTCTCTGGAGCAGATGAACGTCGTTCGCGGCGAGCCAGAATACCGCCGACAGTTTCTGGATCAAGGGGCCGCGAGCATCGATCCCAAATACGCCAAGGTGCTGGAGACGTACAACCGCATCTTGAAACAAAAGAATCGTCTGCTGCGTCAGGTGCCCGACCACCCTCATCCCAACATCGTGATTGACCAGATCGAGACCTGGAATCAACAACTCATCGAATACGGCACGATCATCCACCAGGTCCGCTCCCAATATGTTAAGAAATTACAGGAAGTCCTGCAGGGTAACCTTTTCGGAAAGGAAGAGATACAAATTCGTTACGCCTCCTCGCTGGAGGCCCACGGGGAGCTGGATGATTACGCCGCGCTATTGGCCGAGCGCCTGCGAGTCAGGCTAAGTGCTGAAATTGCAGTGGGTTACTCTCTTGTCGGGCCTCATCGAGATGATCTGGACATCCGGTTCGATGGTCGAGATCTGAGGCGATTCGCCAGCGCCGGACAACAGCGTAGTGCATTGCTAATGCTTGATTTAGCGCGAATCTCCGTGTATAATAGAGAGTTGAATGCGTATCCAATTTTCTTGATCGATGACATCGATGCGGAACTGGATCGGGAGCGGATTGATATTTTCCTTGGACATCTCCAGGGCAAGGCTCAAACGTTCATTACCACGTCGAAACGAGATGTGGCCGTCGCCTTTGCCGACCGCGCGGCATTGTTTCGAATCGAGAATGGACACGTGAGAACCGGAACGGGCAGTTAGTCGAGGCAGCGACGAAACGGCTGCCCTCACCTGATCAAGCTGGAGAGACGGGAGCAGGTAGATTATGAGCGAAGCAAAGAAGGTACTCGACGAACAACTTCACAGGCAGCCAACACAAGCGGCCGTGCCGGATGCGGGCGCCGGCGATGAGCCGGTCGCCCAACCGGCCGAGGGCAGCGAGTACACGGCCAAGTCCATCACCATGCTCGGAGGTCGGGAAGCCGTTCGCAAACGCCCCCACATGTACATTGGACCGACCAACGAAGTGGGCCTGCACCATCTCGTCCAGGAGGTGGTCGATAACTCCATCGATGAAGCCCTCATTGGATATTGCGATCGTATCGACGTCACCATCCACATCGATAACTCCATCACCATTGAGGATAACGGTCGAGGCATCCCCGTGGATAAGCATCCCACCGACAAGAAAGGGCGTTCGGCGGCCGAGGTAGTGATGACCGAACTGCACGCCGGCGGTAAGTTCGACGATAATGCCTACAAAG
The DNA here is from genome assembly GCA_003696865.1 of Acidobacteriota bacterium. GTDB lineage: Bacteria > Acidobacteriota > Blastocatellia > HR10 > J050 > J050. The sequence goes on from RFHM01000376.1 coordinate 4,545, forward strand.
TGTCGGGTGGCGTCCACGGCGTGGGCGTCAGTTGCGTGAATTTCCTCTCGGAGTGGTTACGGTTGGAAATTCGGCGAGGCGGCAAGGTCTATGAGCAGGAGTACGCCCGTGGTGTTCCCACCGCGCCGTTGCGCCAGGTGGGCATCTCCAAGAAGCGCGGCACCAAAATCACCTTCAAACCCGATCCGGAGATCTTCCAGGAGACGGAGTTCAGTTTCGAGCTGTTAGCTCAACGGCTCAGAGAAAAAGCGTTCCTGAATCGCGGCGTTCTCATCACGCTCACCGATGAGCGCACGACGCCGGAACGGAAGAGCGAATTCCGCTATCAAGGTGGCATCACCGAGTTCGTGCGCGATCTGAACAAGAACAAGAACGTGCTCCACAAAGAGGTCTTCTACTGCCAGATGGCCAATGATGGTCTGACAGTGGAAGTCGCCCTGCAATATAACGACACTTATGCGGAGAAGGTCTTCTCGTTCGCCAATAACATCAACACCATCGATGGCGGCACTCACCTGACCGGCTTTCGCACGGCACTGACGCGCACGCTCAACCACTATGCACAGTCGATGGGATTGCTGAAGAATATGAAGGGAAATCTGACCGGCGACGACGTCCGCGAGGGACTGGTGGCCGTGGTCAGCGTCAAGATTCCGCAACCGCAGTTCAAGGGGAACGAGAAACGAGAGTTGCTCAACCCCATCGCCGGGACGGTACAGTCGTTCGTCTCCGAGCAACTGGGCTTGTGGTTGGAGCGAAATCCTCACATCGCCAAAAAAATCATCCATAAAGCCATCGACGCCGCTCGGGCGCGGGAAGCGGCGCGAAAGGCTCGCGACCTGACCCGACGCAAAAACGCTCTGGATGCCGGCAGCGGTCTGCCCGGGAAACTGGCCGACTGCCAGGAGAAAGATCCGGCCCTCTGCGAACTCTTCGTCGTGGAAGGCGATAGTGCCGGTGGCAGCGCCAAGATGGGGCGCGATCGCCGATTCCAAGCCATCCTGCCGCTCAAGGGGAAGATCCTCAACGTGGAGAAAGCGCGCTACGACAAGATGCTCGGCCACAACGAAATCCGCGCCCTCATCACCGCCTTGGGAACGGGCATCGGGAAGGACGATTTCGATATCTCCAAGCTCCGTTACCATCGGATCATTCTCACCACCGACGCCGACGTGGACGGGAGCCACATTCGGACGTTATTGCTCACGTTCTTCTACCGCCAGATGCCGGAGCTCATCGAGCGCGGGCATCTCTACATCGCCCAGCCCCCGCTCTATAAGGTCAGGAAGGGCAAGTCCGAGCGCTATATTCGAGATGAGAAGGAAATGACCCGCTACCTCATGCGCAAGGCGGCCGATGAGATTGAAGTGACCGTGCAAAACACGGGCTCTACGATCAAGGGACGCGAACTGGCGCGTTTGTTGGAGAAGCTCGTCTCGCTGAACACCTATCTGGAAAAACTGGATCGCCGCCTCCACGACCGCAAGCTGGTGAACCTGCTGCTGGAAGCGATGGTTGGCCAAGAGGGCGTCTTCAGATCGGGAGAGACGCTCCACGCCCTGTTCGAGAATCAAGACATGCTCTGCCAGATCGAAGCCCGGCTGGCGGACGCCGGATACCGCACCGATCTCTTCCAGGATGAAGAGCACGGCTTATTCGGGCTGGAAGTGAGCACCGGATTGAACGGTAGCGTCCGTATCGACTGGGAATTGGCCACGCACGTGGAATTCCAGCACGCCCTCAGCCTCTATCGCGAACTCTCCGAGCTGATGCGACCACCTTATCGACTCAAGCAGAACGGAACGGAAATCATCGTGGAGTCGCGCGACGAGTTGCTGGATCGCGTGCTGGCCATCGCCAAGAAAGATCTCACCATTCAGCGCTACAAGGGTTTGGGCGAGATGAATCCGGAGCAACTCTGGGAGACGACGATGGACCCCGAGCGGCGAACGCTGGTGCAGGTGCGCATCGAGGATGCCGTGGAGACGGACGAAATCTTCACCATCCTTATGGGCGATGCCGTCGAGCCCCGTCGCGAGTTCATCGAGCATAACGCCCTGGAGGTGCGAAACCTGGATATCTGAGATCCCCACCGGCGGGCTCCCTGCCCGAATCATCTCTTCTCCCTCGAAAATCACCGCAAAGGCGCAAAGAACGCAAAGATCTTCCAATAGGCTCTTTTCATCCCCGCGATGCCGTGCCATGGACGACTCCCTCGAAAATGGCCACAGATTCCACAGATTTACACAGATTCCTTTTTCTTTAATCTGTGAGCATCGGTGCAATCTGTGGC
>RFHM01000008.1 GCA_003696865.1 Acidobacteriota bacterium
GTCAGAGTCCGCTCAGGAATCGCCCGCCGTCATCGAATCGACCGAGCGCCTGCCCACTGTGGCTTCTCAGCAGGAGCCCACCTCCACCAGCCAGTCCCATAGGTCCGAGGAACCCAATCCGCCCCCGGTAGGCGAAGGGCCGGACGTGGCTGCTCTGCGGGAGACGGAACCGCCTTCGGCAGCGATCGACGATCAGGAATCGGTCATTCATCCGCGCGGTCCTCTTTCCGTCAACGCCAAAGGAGTTGGGCCAGTGGGCGCCTATTTGGCGTATCTGGAGCGGACGATTTACCGATACTGGCAGATTCCTCCAGAGGCGAACCTGTTGACGCAGTCGGTATCACTGACCATCGAGTTCGAAATCGCCAAAGATGGACGCCTCCTCTCCCTTCGTCTCTACAACTCGACCGGGATGCGATCCTTGGATCGAGCCGCTATGCGGGCCATCCAGATGGCGGCGCCGTTTCGCCCTTTGCCGGACGTTTTTCCCGGTCCGAGCCAATTATTCACCGATACGTTCATCTATCATCCACCTCCCTCGTCGAGCTGAACGTCTATGAAGCGAGTCATCGTGGTTCTGTTCGTTCTGTCTGCGCTGAGCCAGGGGCTCATCGCCTGGAGCCGGCCCAAAGCGGCCGGTCGGAGAATCGACTCGTTCGGCGCGCTCGGCCAACAGCGGAAGTCGCGACCTCGGCGAGTGAGGCCCAAGCCTGCGCCGCCCGCCACGCCGCTCCCTCCACCGGAGCAATTCGGTCCCGCCGGCCCATTCATCCGCGTGGCCTTAGCCATGGATGTTCCATCGGCGGCAATCACCTGTGATGGGGATATCGGGCGCCTCGAAGAGGAAGGCCAGAAGCCCATACGGTTGGCCAGGGCGGAAGTTCATCTGGAACCGGCACCCTCGCCCGAAGGACCGAGTCGAGTCTATCGTATCCGCGTCGCCGTGGTGCGAGATCCGGGACATGCCGAGTGGTTGAAGCAGCGGCTGCAAGCGCAATTCCGGCAGCCGGTCACTGTCAAGCTGAGCGATGATGGGAAAGATCGTCTCCTCTACATCGGCGAATTTCAGAGCGAACGCGACGCCTTTCCGCTGGCTCGCCGATTGAAATGGGCCGGTTATCGCGACATCACATTGGTCGATGAGATGGCGCCGCCCAAACCAATTCTGGTCGCGCGCGAAGCGTCGGGCGCGGTGCTCTTCCAGGCTCCTCGACAGATCGTGTTGGCGCCCATGGATGAGCGACACGCTCCGTTGAGATTCAACGGACGGACCTATCGCGGTCGGTTCGTGGTACGCCTGAATCAACATGGTCGTCTGCTCGTCATGAACGAATTGCCTCTGGAAGAGTATTTGTGGAGCGTCGTTCCTCAAGCGTTGAATCCGACGGCATTTCCGGCGCTGGAAGCGCTCAAAGCGCAAGCGGTGGCGGCGCGCACATACGCCGTGTGGAAGAAGCTGAACGCCATGGATGTGGACGGCTACGATGTCGTCGCCCGGTCGCCGTTTCAAACGTATACGGGGATGGAGGCCGAGCATCCGCTCAGCACGCGCGCCGTCAACGAGACGCGGGGACTCATCGTCACTTATGATGGCCAGCCCATCGAGGCAGTCTATACGGCCACCTGTGGTGGTCGAACCGAAGATGCTCAGGCCGTCTTCGGTCGGGCGCGTCCTTACTTGCGCAGCGTGCTGTGCGCGCCGGAACGTCAGTGGCTGGAGGCGCATACCCTGATCACCGAGCGGCCGGTCGTTCCCCAACGGGGAGTGGCATTGCTCCAGCTCGTGGGGTTGACATTGCCCGGAAACGTCACCATGGAGTTCCTCGATGCGCCGGCGATGGCCGATGAGGTCGCGTCGTGGTTGGAGGCGGTGGCCCGGTTCATGGGGCGGTCGGCTGAGGCCTTCGAGATACCCTCTGATCGCCTCGTTCAATTGAGTGGATTGGCGCAAGCGATCATCGAGAGGTTCTATCCTCCGGACTATCTGGATGCTCTGTTCACGCCCGCCGATGTGACGTATCTCTTGGATTATGCCGATGGAACGGTCGCTTCGCCCGAGGCGCGCGCGGCGCTGGCCGCGCTCATCAGCGATGGAATCTTGTCACCCTCATTATTACGACCATCGCGCGTGTCCGATCACCTCTCGCGCGGTCAGGTGTTGCGCGCGCTGGCCCGGCTCGTGGAGCGTCGCGGTCGAATGCCCATCGAGACGGGGCGTGTGCGGCTGTTTCGCGCTCATCGGTTGATCATCGAATCGGAGCAGGGCGAGGCGCGCGCCTATCCGGTGAGCGCGTCGGCGTTCTTGTTCAAGCGGCTGGGTTCAGAGTGCGTGCCGGTGAATCGGTTGATCATCGTGGGTGGCGAACGTGTGTGGTTTCATCGCAATGCCGCCGGGGAGATTGATTATGTCGAGCTGGAGCCGAATCCTCAAGGGGCGGCGCGCGATCGCTATTCGCCCGTCTCTCGCTGGAACGTTCGGCGCACGCCTGCGGAACTTCGAGAGCGGCTGAGCCAGCAGGGCATCGATGTGGGCGAGGTGATCGACGTGCGCGTGCTCGAACGAGACGCCGCCCAGCGCGTAACTCGGTTAGAGATCATCGGATCCCATGGCCGCAAGACATTGTCGCGATCTCAAATTCGTACTGCTTTGGGGGTTCACGAGACGTTGTTCGTCGTCGATCGACGGTACGATCCTCGAGGTCGCATCGCCGCGTTCATCTTCACAGGTCGCGGGTGGGGGCATGGCGTTGGGCTCTGTCAAATGGGCGCCTACGGATTGGCATTGGAGGGAGCGTCTTTCAGCGACATTTTGAAAACCTACTACACCGGCGTGAAGATCACGCGGATTTACTGAGCGCGATTCTGATCGATCGAGGAAAATGAAGTACACCGTAAAATGAAGTACACCGTTATCGTTTGCCAATACCGGTTGAATTCGTCGATGCTGAATGGAGCATTTTTACGCCATATCTGATGAATCGTCGCTGGTGAATGGGACAATGACGCGAAAGCAGCAACTCGGACTCCTCGTCCTGCTGGCGGCGCTCATCATCTATGCCGCCTATCGTTGGATGAACCTGCCGTGATGGAATCCACGCCCTCTGGTCATCGCCCGATCATCGCCGTCGTTGGGCCGACGGCTTCGGGGAAGAGCGAATTGGGCATCGCCATCGCCGTCCGCTTCGATGGTGAGATCATCAATTGTGATTCCGTGCAGGTCTATCGTCGATTGATCATTGGCACGGCGAAGGTACCTCCCGAGGAGCGACGAGGTGTGCCTCACCATTTGATCGACATCGTGGAACCGACCGAACATTTCACCGCCGGCGACTATGCTCGATTGGCCGGTCGAACGATTCAACGCATCGAAGCGCGCGGGAAGTTGCCCATCCTGGTCGGTGGCACCGGATTCTATTTGCGCGCGCTGCGAGAGCCGCTGTTCGATTCGCCTCCCACGGATCTCGCCTTGCGACAGCGCCTCCATCGGCTGTTAGAGCGACATGGGCCGGAACATCTCCATCGATTGTTGGCCCGCGTCGATCCCGCGTCGGCCGAGCGCATCGCTCCTCGCGATTGGTCGCGGACGATGCGGGCGCTGGAATTCTATTTTCAGACAGGCGAGCCCATCTCGCGACATCTCGAGCGCCGGCCGGCGCCGCCACCATTTGCTGCTCGATTGCGGTTGATCGCGCTGCACCCGCCACGAGACCGCCTCTATCAACGGATTAACGAGCGCACCGAGCGCATGTTTGCCAGAGGATGGGTTGATGAGGTTCGTCAGTTGTTGGAGAGCGGTGTCCCTCCAACGGCGAAGGCGTTGGGAGCGCACGGCTATCGTCGCATCGTGCAATACGTGCAGGGGGAGATTCCCCTGGAGCGCGCCATCGAGCTGACGAAACGAGATGTGCGCCATTATGCCAAGCGGCAACTGACCTGGTTTCGACGGGAACCTCACGTCACCTGGTTTGAAGGCTTCGGCGATGATCCGCAGGTGCAAGCGCGCGTCATCGAATTCCTCGAACGACTCATCCGCGGTTGATGAACAGCGCGTTCCGAGACCGGAAGTGAATCAATTCGCGGAAAGGAGCACGGAGCGTCACCGACCCCGGAGGCGAATTCCGGAGCCCGACCGAGGAAGCTTCGCGACGGGCCCGCGGGAATAGAGTGCGTCGAGAGCCGGCAGAGCGAGGAGCGCAACAATGGCTCCCTGAGTGGGTCGGAAGAGAAGCGCTCCTCGGTGATCCAGCGCGAGAGTACCCAAGGCGGGTTCCAGCGCGTGACATGTGACGCTGCCCAGCTTGATGGTGGAGGAGAAGCGCGCGCCGTTGTGAACGTGCATTTCGCACACATTCACTGATGAACGGATACGCCCGTTTGAAAGCGCACATCCGTTCCACCCCGCCAACGCCGTTCTTCTTCTCGCCGATGATGAGCATCAACTTCGCTCGCCCGTCGACGTTCACATCCCACTCTTGGGATCTCGCGATTATCGCGCCCGAGGTATTATGCTTGAAATCGAAGAAGCATGATGGTAGCTTAATCTGCTACTATCATACGGTGAGGCCAGGTCATGTCTACGAATAAAGAAACAATAAATCTGGAATCGACCAAGGGGGGCAGCGGCGTGGAGATATCGACCCAGAGCGTGCAAGATTCGTTCCTCAATCACATTCGGCGCGAGCATGTGACGGTGACGTTGTACTTGATGAATGGGATCAAACTCATCGGACGCATCAAGAGCTTCGACAAGTTCTGCGTGTTATTGGATGCCGGCCAGCAGGATATGCTCATCTTCAAACATGCCATTTCGACGGTCTCTGTTCCGCGCTCTTCCATTGAAGCGCGCAAGTCGGAGGCCATCGCTGCTTCCAGGGAGAAGGCCAAAGCGAATCAGGCCAAGAAAGAATGACGGTGCCGGTCGCCACTCAAGCGGGATGCTTCATCACCTTCGAGGGCCTCGATGGATCTGGGAAGACCACGGTTCTGAACTTCGTTGAGCAGCGTCTACGCCAGCGCCACCTTCCCATCCTGGTGACGCGCGAGCCCGGAGGGACGAGGATCGGCGACGAAATTCGTCAGATCCTCTTGAAGACGAGTCATCGCGGCATGGTGGCCAAGGCCGAGCTTCTGCTCTATGCTGCCGATCGCGCCCAGCACGTTCAAGAGCGCATCCTGCCGGCATTGCGTCAGGGACGCATCGTGTTATGCGATCGTTACACCGATGCTACCCTGGCGTACCAGGGATATGGGCGAGGGTTCGATCTGGACTGGATCGAACGGTTGATGGAATTCGCCACCGATGGTCTCAAGCCAGATCTCACCATCGTCCTCGATCTGGATGTCGCCGAAGCCCAAGCGCGGCTCCGCCGACGCCACGCCGGCATCGGTGCGATGGGCCACGATCGGTTGGATGCCGAGACGGTGGAGTTTCACGAGCGCGTGCGACGCGGTTATCTGGCGTTGGCCCAACGAGAGCCTCAGCGCATCAAGGTCATTTCGGCGGCAGGAACGGTGGAGGAGACCTGCCAGGCAGCATTGAAGTTGGTGGAGGATCTCTTGCGTCGGCGACGTGGCGCTTGAACCGGTCGCCTTTCACCGCTCGATCGCCGTTCGTCTCTGGTGATATGTCTTGGACAACACTCATCGGCAATCATCGCGTGAAAGCAACGCTTCGGGCGGCACTGCGGGAGGATCGCCTGGCGCACGCGCTCATCTTCTCGGGACCCGACGGCGTGGGCAAGCGCCAATTCGCGCTCACTTTGGCCAAGGCGGTGAATTGTACTGAGCGCGAAGCTGATAGTTGCGATCAGTGCTCTGCCTGCCGGAAGATCGACGAGGGCGCGCATATGGACGTGATGCTCGTCGAGCCCGAGGGGACGTTCATTAAAATCGATCAAGTCCGACAACTCATCCAGGAAGCCTATTATCGACCGTTCGAAGGGCGGCAGCGGGTATTCATCCTCGATCCCGCCGATGCCTTGAATGAATCTGCGGCCAACGCTCTGCTCAAGGCGCTGGAAGAGCCGCCGGCCACATCGCTCATGATTCTACTGACCAGTCGATTACACGCGCTGTTGCCGACGATTCGATCGCGCTGTCAGGTTCACACGTTCACGCCGTTGACGGTCAAAGAAATAGAAGGCTTCCTGCGAGAGCGCTATCGCCGCCCAGAAGATCAGACGCGACTGCTCGCCCGCCTCTCCGGTGGTCGGATCGGTCGCGCCTTGGAGATCGATCTATCGGTGTATCGGACGTGGCGAAAAGAGGCGCTGGAATTGCTCAAACTGCTGGCCGCTGGTGATGATCGAGCACGACTGATCAAGGCCGCCGAATATCTGGGCCGGAAACTGAGTCGCGAAGAATTCGAAGATCGACTCTCCGTCGTGAACATCCTCCTTCGCGATTTGCTCTATCTGGCGGTAGAGGGCGATGGAGCCGATATCATCAATGTGGACATCGCTTCCACGCTTCGTCGTCTGGCCGCTGTCTGGCCGCTGGAGAGGATCGCCGCGCTCAGCGCGCATTTGGAGACCTTGCGGCGCAACCTTCAGCAAAACGTTCATCGTCAAATCGCGCTGGAAGACATTTTCTTGTTGATGGTGAGCGGTGAGACGTGTTCTTCCACCGAAGCCAAGAAACGGCTCCTTCGAAAATAAGTGGCGCAAGCTGTCAGCTTGCATTACGCGTTTTCATCCCCTCAATGTGGCTTCTTCGCGCCATGGACGATTCCTTCGAGAATGAGTGGCGCGAGGCAGTATCTCGCGCTCCGTCACGTTCGCCCTTCGTCGCGGGCTCGCATGGCCACAAACGATGCCTTCGAAAAGAAGATCATCGGGAGGCGATATTTCGTCTCATGACGAACGTGGCCTCGCCGGAAGACGAATCTTCGCTGGAATGAGGGAACGCGACGATGACCGATGAAGCCAACGGCCATTGACGGCGAGTGACACTGTTGAGGGTCGGCGGCTCTGAAGAGCTCGCTCAACCCTCGTTTCTCCCGACTCAGTATGCCGTCGACGTCTTCGCGTATTTGACTGAGCAGCCGTAGGGTTTGCTTTGGGAAATGCTTACCGGTTTGCCGGCCAGCAATTCATCGAGCGCTCGCTCCACGTAATTGAGGGCGCCGCCGTTTTTCGCGCCCCGCGGATCGTCGTCGATTCCGCCCTGGTAGACGAGTTTGCCCGATGTGTCGATGATGAACATGTGCGGCGTCGTCTTGGCTCCGTAGAGGCGTCCCACTCGACCGGTATGATCATCGAGAATGGGATAGGGGAGCTTGTATTTTTCGATCCATCGGCGGTTATCTTCTTTGCCCATGTAGTAGGTGCTATTGATGGCCAGCCAGACGACGCCTTTGGACTGGTATTTCTCGGCCAGTCGCTTCATCGTTCCGGCCCGGTAGTGTCGTTGTACGAAAGGACAATCTGGATTCACCCATTCCAGGACGACGATTTTCCCGGTGAAATCCGAGAGGCTGACGGGGCGACCGTTTTGATCCTCCAGCGTGAAAGTGGGAGCTGGAGCGCCTACCGTGGCGCGCTCGCCCCCATCGCCGGCCAGTGCGTTCATAGCCCACATAGCAGTGACTAGCGTCCAAATGGTGAGTCCGACGAGGTGTGTTCTTTTCATGGCATCCTCCTCTTTGTCGAAGATCTCGTTCCGGAGACGGCTTCGGCGCGCAAATGAATAGGGACGATGATTCCTCTGCGATGGCCATCCGGCGTGCGATAGACGACCAGGCCCCAGAAAGATTCCCGAGGCGTTCGCCCGGGCAGGATGGAGACGGGGACGGTGATCTCCGTGCGGCGATCTCGGGATCGAATGGTTGCCGGTGTGACCGAGAGAGCGGGATCAGCAGCAGGGAACCATTCGATGTCTGCCGGTGCGGATGTCCACTCGAGCGTGAGAGTGATCCGGGTCGATGTCTCGCCCCGGGAGAATCCGCCTTCGATGTGGAGGCGTCGAAGACGCTCGTCTTCATCGATTGGTCGCGGCAGGCGCGAGCGCCAGGTGGCGAACAACGCTGTGTGTGGGGAAGGGCGCGATTGGCCGATGGGGAGTTCCAGTCGCAACGCCGTCTGGCCGGGAATGCAGATTTTTCGGCAGCACAGCCAAGCGGCGCGCGCTCGCAGCTCGACGGTCGATCCGGGACGGAGGTTATCGGGGGCTCTCACTGTGGTCATCAACAGCGTGCGGTTCGTATAACCGTAGGTGACGATGTCTCCCGGTTCGATGAATTTCTTCGGCAATGGCCACTGAAGCTTCCCGAGCTGAAATCCTTCAGGCAAGGCAAACGTCACGGTGGTGGCCAGACCGGCGTCTCCTGGATTCTGCCAATAAATGTGCCAGCCCGGTTGAAGGTCGAACAATACGCCGAGAGTGAACGTTTGTCCGGGATGAATCTGGCTCGCATCGGCCAGGAGCTGAGCTTTGACCGGGTGCTCTTTGGGAGCCTGACTGAGGTGATGTTCTTCGGTCGTCATCGAGCCTTCGATGTTGATCGCACGCTCATTGGGTACCCCGACCAGGAATGCGAGCGCCATACCGAAGGCGGCGAAGCTGCTTCTCATAGTCATCTCACCCGATTTGCTCGACTCGCGCGCGCTTTCGGTAGAAGTATACGGCTATCGATGCGCGATTGTCATCCATGGTCGTGTAAAAAAAGGTAAAGTCCGTTCTTGAGATCATGGACGTTTGGAGCCGCATGGGGGAGATGATAGTGGCA
>RFHM01000377.1 GCA_003696865.1 Acidobacteriota bacterium
CGCTAGCCGGCGTTCCCGCCGATGGCGACAAGTTCGATCGGGGGGCCGTCAGTCCGGGTGGCGCGGTGACATTCTAACAGAAGGAGGAACACGATATGGTCGAAGCAGAGCGAACGCGGACGCGCGAGCGTGAACCGTTGGAAGAGAGCCCTTATGAGCTCCTCTACAAGAATCGCCAGGAGTTCCTGGAACGCCAGGAGAAAGGGAAGATCGTCATCAAGCAGTCGGACCGGGAGTGGGATGTGAGTCGTCAGGGTCGATTGTTGTGGTTTCTCAACCCGCTCAAGTATAAAGATACGCCGCTGCAGGACCGCTGTTTCTTCCTCCACGACATCCGGACGCACTCGGGCAAACACGTCCATCAGGGTGGATTGGTCATCTTCGTCGTGGAGGGGAAAGGCTACTCGATCATTGACGGCGAACGGGTCGATTGGGAAGAGGGCGATTTGATCCTGCTACCGGTCAAGCCGGGCGGCGTCGAACATCAACATTTCAACGCCCAGCCGGGGAAGCCCTGCAAGTGGCTGGCCTCGATTCATCTTCCCATTTGGGATTGGGTGGCCAGTGAGCTCACACAACGGGAAGTGGCTCCCGATTTCACCGGATGATGAGGAGGATAATGGACGATGAGCGAGCAACAGAAGATCAACTACTGGGAAGAGTTGTTCCGACTTCGCGATGAAGATCGCCAGCGACTGAAGAATGGAGTGAAAGTCATCCGCGGCAAAGACGTGCCCCTGGAGAATAACCGTCAGGGCCTCATGAAGTGGTATCTTCACCCCTCGATTTATACCACGGCCCTTCGGTCACTCATCGTTTATGTCCAGGAGATTCCTCCGGGCAGCCGCAGCGGCCGATTGCACACGCCCGGAGGCGAGTCCATCTATATCATCAAGGGGAAGGGGCATACGATCATCGATGGCGTCCGGTACGACTGGCAGGCTGGCGATGCGCTCAATCTCCCGCTCAAACGCGATGGCATCGTCGTTCAACACTTCAATGATGATCCCAACGAGCCGGTCCGGTTCATCTCCACGTCGAACAACTGGGTCGATTGCGTGGGCGTGGACCGTGGGGCGGGTTTCGAACAACTGGAGAACTCGCCCGACTACAAGCCCGAGGAGGGATGAGCGTCAATGGAGTTGAAGGCCGTCGTCGATTTCTACGTCAGTGATTATGCCACCAGCAGCCGCTGTCAGGCGCTCCTGGATGCCGGGTGGATGCGGTCTCATGGGTTGAAGACCGGCCAGATTGTGAGGCTGCGAACCGAGCGGAACCGCAGCGTCCTCGCCCGCCTCATGGAGGCCGCCGGGACTCCCGGCCACATTCAGTTGGATCGATTCCTTCGGCAGGCGCTCAAGGCCCGGTTGAATGAAACGATTTCCATCGAGCCGGTCAACGTGGAATCAGTGAAAAAGGTCGTCCTGCGACCGGCCATTGATGTCTCAACGGCTCACCATCTCCTTCCGCACATCAAAGCGACTCTCGTCAACAGTGAGGCTCCTCTCGATGTTGGCTCCATCGTCTACATCACTTTCCCCCACTCGGTCGCAGGTACGACCTATGAAGTGGAGAGCATTTTCGATCGTGGCGGTATCGTCACCGAAGAGACAGACGTTGAACTCGCCTACCATGATGCCCACCTCCCCGAGGGGGCGTTCGATATCACCTTCGAAGACGTCGGCGGGTTGGAGCGCCAGATGCGCCTGGTCCGCGAGCTCGTGCAATTGCCCCTCCAGATGCCCTACATCTATCGTCAGTTGGGCATCAATCCGCCTCGGGGGATCATCTTCTACGGGCCGCCGGGGACGGGGAAGACCCATTTGGCTCGGGCCGTGGCCAACGAAGTCGAGGCGCGATTTTATTACATCAACGGGCCGGACATCATTGGCACCTATTCGGGCGAGACGGAAGGGAACCTTCGTCGCATGTTCAACGAAGCGGCGCACCACTCGCCCTCGATCATTTTCATCGATGAGTTGGACGCGCTGGCGCCCAAGCGGGGGGAGACGGGCGCTCATTCGGACACCCGGGCGGTGACCCAACTGCTCGCCCTGATGGACGGGCTGAAGCGCGTCGATGGCGTGATCGTCATCGGGACGACCAATCGGGTCGATTCCATCGATCCGGCACTTCGCCGGCCGGGCCGGTTCGATCGAGAGATCTTCTTTGGACCGCCCGATCAAAAGGGGCGATTGGAGATCCTTCAAATTCATACTCGCGAGATGCCCTTGTCGGCCGAGGCGCTTCAATATCTCCCCGAACTGGCCAGGAACACCCACGGATTCGTGGGCGCCGATTTGATGGAATTGTGTCGAGAGGCGGGCCTGAACGCCATGCGGCGGAGCGCGTCGGCGCTGACCGATCCGCGTCGGGCGTTTCGCATTCAACCTGAGGCCATCACCATCGAGAAAGCCGATTTTCAGATGGCTCGGTCGCAGGTTCAGCCCTCGGCTTTGCGAGAGACGCTCATCACCGTCCCCGACGTGAGTTGGGAAGATATCGGAGGCTTGGAGGAGATCAAGCAACGATTGATCGAGCTCATCGAGAAGCCGCTCCAGCACCCCGAAGCATTCACCGAGATGGGATTACACGTCCGGTCGGGGATCCTGCTTCATGGGCCCCCGGGGACGGGCAAGACGTTGCTCGCCAAGGCCATCGCCAACGAATGTGGGATCAATTTCATTCCCGTGGAGGGACCCGAGTTGTTCACCAAATGGTTGGGCGAAACCGAGGAGACGCTCCGTCAAATCTTCCGCATCGCGCGTCAGGTGGCCCCGTCCATCATCTTCTTCGACCAGCTCGACGCCGTGGCATCCATTCGCGGCCAGTACACGGGATCGAAGAGCACCGAGCGCGTCGTCAATCAATTGTTGGCCGAACTGGACGGCATCGAGCCCCTGGATAACGTGATCGTCATCGGAGCCACCAATCGCCTCAATCTCATCGATCCCTCGGTCCTGCGGCCCGGTCGGTTCGGAATTCACATTCTCGTGCCGCTGCCCGATGAGGAGGATCGCCGCCAGATCTTGCGCATCAAGCTGCGCGGCGTGCGCCTCAAGCCGGGGATCACCGTGGAGATGATCTCCCAGCAGTTGGCTCCGCGGACGGAGGGCTTTTCCGGAGCGGACCTCGATCATCTCTGTCAGGAGGCCAAGCTGTTGGCGTTGCGCGAAAATCAGTATACGGGGGCCGTGGAGATGAGCTTCGCCCATTTTGAACGGGCGTTGGAGCGCATCGCGCCGGCCAACCAACGTGAGGAGGTGGGGATGACAGTGTGATATGGACGGAGAGAGAATCGATCGAAGCTCTTCCGGAGGTTTCATCGATGACTCTCACGACTTTGAGCGGGATCAGGATGGGGAACGTGCCGGCCGACGACCCGACCCCAGAGTTCCCGCATGCGTCAAGCCACCCCCCGGCGGCGCGTTCCCACCCGATCTCGCTCGCCTGGTGAGCATGAGCGCGCTTGGCCGATTGGGGAGCGATCGGCCAAGCGGGCTCATTGCTCGATAAACTCAATCCAATGGAGGTGGACCTATGGCGGTGATCACGGATCAGTTGCCGGAGAAATATCATAAGGCCATGCTGGGTTGGCAGGAGAAACATTTCAAGGATTTCCCCTATTTGCTCGAGCATTGGCAGGAGTTTTACAAACAATCGCCGTTTCAACTGGTCGCCAAACTGGGTGACCTCAAGTCGGAGGTCATCGAAGTGGGCGCTCACGCCGGAAAACCCAAGTTCCAGCGGGCCAGCGAGATGGACGAAGAGATGCGGGCGCAGATGCTGAAGATCATTCGCGCCCAGGCGAGCACCGAACTGGGGTCGGTTCAACAACATCGCGAATCGCTCCATAAAGCTCAAGATCCCAAGATTCAGTTCGACGTCCTCCGGGTCATGGCCGAGGAGTTTCGTCACGGATACCAGATGATCTACTTGCTGGCCAAGGACGATTGGGGGGGGACCCGGGATGTCGCCGCCGATACCATCGACGAACTCCTCAGCATGGAGACGGGCTCTCACGTCCTGGAGGCGTTCAACGTCTACTTCGACTCTTTCGTCGACAACATCGTCTTCGCCGCGCTCATCGATCGGGTGGGTAAGTATCAATTGACCATGCAGAGCGTGTCGGCCTATGCGCCCATGGCCCGGAGCATGGGACCGATGCTGGTGGAGGAGTCGTTCCATCTGGCCACCGGCGTCAATCCGCTCAGACGATGGGTGGCCGAGGCGACGGCGGGTCATGGGAACGTGAGCGTGCCCAACATCCAGCGGCACATCAACAAGTGGCTCCCGCGGGGATTGGAGATGTTCGGCAGCGAGCGCGGTGGGCGCACCAATCTGGAGTTCGGCTTCAAGGACATGCTCAATAAGGAAGCCCAGGAGCGCTACTACCAGGAGGTGAAGGAGCAGGTCATCGACGTGTTGAATTACGAGATCCTGAAGGTGCGGTTGCCGGGAATCACCAAAAAGGAGGCCATCGCATTGGCCGATGAGGTGCTCGCCACCGGCGAGTCCAAGCGGGGGATCAAGCCCGAGGATCTCATCTACCTGCCGGCGATGAACTTCTATCGGCGCCGGGGGATTCACGCCTTCGAGATGAACGATGTGCGCGGCCAACCGATCCGTTCCTACGATGAATACGTTCGTCATCTGCGCACCGTGCTCCCGGAGGCCTATGTGACCGGACGGGATTTCAGTACCTATCTGGAGAATCTCCGGCGTCATCAGGGGGGCGAGGTCGTCGATGAGGGGCCGCTCCCCTTCTACGGATGAAGGGATAACGCTTCATGAAGGCCGTTCGATTCCATCAATATGGTGAGGCGGGCGAGCTTCGCTATGAGACGGTGCCCGATCCCGAGCCGCTCGGCGACGAGGTGCTCATTCGGGTTCGCGCCTGCGGCGTCAATCATATCGATGTGATGCTGCGAAGCGGCGAGTTGCGTCTTCCCGGCCAACAGCCCCTCCCCCACATTCTCGGTATGGAAGTGGCCGGCGAGGTGATCGCGGCGGGTCCGGAGGTTCGTCAGTTTCGCTCCGGAGATCGCGTGCTCGCCGCCGTGGTCACCTGTGGGCGCTGTCGGTTTTGTCGAGCGGGATGGGAGCAACTCTGCGATGACCGGCGCATGCTGGGTACGCAACTGCCCGGTGGGTACGCCGAGCAGGTGAAGATTTCCGAGCGCGGCGTTCTGCCCATTCCTCCGGGCCTGAGCTTCGAGGCGGCGGCGGCCTCCCGAACGTCATTCGCCACGGCCTGGCACCTGCTCATCACGCGCGGTCGACTGCAGGCCGGAGAGGTCGTGCTCATCAACTCGGCCAGTAGCGGAGTGGGAAGCGCGGGGGTACAAATCGCCAAATTGGCCGGCGCCACGGTCATCGCCACCACCAGCACGGCGGAGAAGGCCGAGCGACTCTCCCAGTTGGGCGCCGACATCGTCGTCAACTACCGCCTCCAGGATGTGGCGGAGATCGTTCGTCGGGCGACCGAGGGACGCGGCATCGATTTCGTCTTCGATATGGTCGGCGGCGAGACGCTGACCAGGAGCCTGGAACTCCTGACCAAGAGAGGGCGTCTCGCTCTCTGTGGAGCGGTGAGCGAGCGACGGGCGACGGTGGACCTCATCTCGCTCTTTTTCCGGGAGATCGAGATCATCGGATCGACGGGATCAACCCTGCAAGAGGTGGAGAGGGTCCTTCAACTGGTCAATCAGGGGAAACTCCGGCCGATCATTGATCGCCTGTTGCCCCTCTCTCAAGCCGCCGAAGCTCACCGGTTGATGGAGCAGGGAAAGCTGTTCGGCAAGCTCGTGCTGGTCCCGGACGCTCTCCTCGAACAGTCACCGACCTCAACCGGCGCGTCCTCTATGAGGAGGTGAACCATGCAACAAGATGTCGCCGTGTTTCATCAAGCCAACCAACCATTACGTCTGGAATTACAACCGGTCCCCGAGCCCGGAGAGGGCGAAGTGTTAGTCCGCATTCTGGCCAGCGGCGTGTGCGATACGGATTATCGGTTTTCGACTCTGGGCATTCCCTGGATGCAGGAGCCCATCATTCTGGGGCATCAGATCGCCGGGGTGGTGGAAAAAGTCGGCTCGGGAGCGACGGCGGTGGAGAAGGGCGACCACGTGATCGTGCATTTCGTGGTGAGTTGCGGCCAGTGTCCCTTGTGCCAGAAGGGGCAGGATCACCTTTGCTTGAACTGGAAGGGCGTGGGAGCGCACATTCCCGGCGGCTTCGCTCAATACGTGGTCGTCCCCGAGCGCAACGTCATCCCTTATTCGGTGACCCAGCTTCCTCCGGAGCAGGCCTCGCTCATCCCCTGTGGTCTGGGCACGCCCTATCGGGCGGTGAAACAGGCCAACATTCAATCTGGCGACGTCGTCCTCATTCAGCGGGCGTGGGTGTGGGGATTGGCGACCATTCAGATGTGCCATCAGCTCGGCGCCCGGGCCGTGGTCCTCGACGATGATGATCGGCGATTGGCGCTCGCTCGGGAGCAGGGCGCCGATGGGACCATCGATGCCCGGTCCGAGGATCTGCGAGAGGTTCTGGCCAGCCACGCGCCGATCGGCGCCGACGTGGTCATCGATTTCACCGGCGATCCCCAGTGGGTCAGTCGGGCGGCGACTCTCGTCCGTCGCGGTGGCCGCGTGGTCGTTGTGGGCCGGGCCGGCTGTTTCGGCGAGGTGAACGTCGATATCCTCAATCTGATGTTCGGGGAACTCGTTCTCACCGGCGCCTGTCTGGCCCGGCGAGATGAGGTCGAGGAACTCACCCGTATGGCCGTCGAGGGGCAGTTCCAGCTCGCTCCCCTGCTCACCCATCGTATCCAGCTGATCGAGATCAACGATGGGTTGGCTATGTTGGAGCAGCCGGAGACCCTCGGCGTGGTCATCGTTCCTTGAACCCTACGTGGGAGGTGGATCATGATCGGTCAACAAGGAATAGACGTGGCCGCATTGCGAAAGCAATTCTTCGGCGATATCCCCATCGATATCGAGCCCAATGATTTCGTCAAGCGATTGGATGTCCGCATCAGCGAAATTCTGGAAGGATGGGTTGATGAATATCTCACCAGCGGCGCTCTGGAGTCGCCCGAGGCCCAACTTCACCTGGTCTATCTCTCCGGCTGGGGCGAGTTGCGATCGGTCGATACGTTCGCGCGGCAAATCGAGAAGATGGGATACGCCGTCGATTATCCCGAGTTGAAGCTCGGCGTGTGCCGTCAGCTTCATGACGAGATGCGCCATTTCAAGCTCTATCGGAGTCTGGCGCTGAAAATGGGCGGTGAAGATCTCCTGGCTCAGCAACCGCATCCCAGCTTCACTTACCAGTTCGATTACTGCGATCAGGTGTCCGAGGACCCTCTGGAGCTCGTGTTCAACTGCCAGTTCTGTTGTGAAAAATGGGCCGTGCCGCTGTTCACCAATCTGGCCAAGAAGGCCTACACGAACAAGAGTCTCAGTCGTCTCCTGACCGAGGAGATTCTTCCTGACGAGTATTTCCACATCGCCAACGGGCGGCTGGCCGCGCGACTGCTGGCCAAGCGAGGCGAAGAGCAACGCGATCGCATGCTGGATATCGCCGCCGCCATGATGGGCGTCAACCAAAAAGCCATTCAAATGGGGAGCATGTCCGCGATATGATGGGGAATTCCCCTGGCGGACAATGTCCATCCCCGATGGTCCACCGATTCCGTGGTTCGGGGCCGACCGGCACCGGTCGCGCACCGGGGAGGTGATATATGCCGACACTGATTACCGGCGCTGGCCAGGTGGGAAGTTATGTGGCGCGAGCACTGGTCGAGAGAGGTGAAACGCCCGTGCTCTTCGACGTTCAGCCT
Organism: Acidobacteriota bacterium; assembly: GCA_003696865.1. Classification (GTDB taxonomy): domain Bacteria; phylum Acidobacteriota; class Blastocatellia; order HR10; family J050; genus J050. The sequence goes on from RFHM01000377.1 coordinate 7,847, forward strand.
CGCCTGGATGCCGTGGGAGAGATCGTCGACCTCCATCGCGTGAAGATCCTGCGGGGGAGCGTCCTCGATATGACCGATCTCATCCACGTCATCAAGGAAGAATCCATCGATCACATCATTCATACGGCGGCCATCCTGCCCACGCCCGACGCCAAGCCTCATCTCGCCATTCAGGTCAATGTGATGGGATTGGTCAACGTGCTGGAGGCCGCGCGAGCCCTCGATGTTCGGCGCGTCGTCTATACGAGTTCCATCGTCCTGTACTATGGAGCTTATCCTAAACACCCGCCCACGGGACCAATCACCGAGGAGGCTCCCGTCGATCGGATTCCGGGCTTCTTCTACGGGACGACGAAAATTGCCGCCGAGTACGTGGGGCTGGACTACGCCGATGCCTTGGGCGTCGATTTCGTCGCGCCGCGATTGGGACACGTCTGGGGGATCTGGAGTGGGGCCTTCGGTGCGCCCATTTCCATCCTCCTCCACATGCTCGTCGAGGGAGCGCTCAGTGGGAAAAAGGTAACCATCGATCAACCCATGCTCGTGTGGGGAG
>RFHM01000378.1 GCA_003696865.1 Acidobacteriota bacterium
CATCTGCAACGGGAAGGGCTGATCCAGATCATCGATATTGCGATGACGATGAACGCGGCTCGTCGTCCCGTTCTGGAGAAGATCCGGCGCGAAATAGAGGTCGGATAAAGAGATGGTCCACCCCTGCTGGAAACAGTGGGATGAAGGTGAGCGAAATTCCTTGTCGGGTAAGTTCCGACCTGCACGAATGGCGTAACGACTAGGCGACTGTCTTAACGAGCTGCACAGCGAACTTGTGGTCCCGGTGAAGACGCCGGGTGCCCGCACCAAGACGGAAAGACCCCGTGAACCTTAACTACAGCCTGTCAGTGAAGCTGGGTGTTGCCTGCGTAGGATAGGTGGGAGGCTATGAAGCCTGGCTTGCGGGCTGGGTGGAGCCGCCGGTGAAATACCACCCTGGTTTCACTTGGCTTCTAACCTGCGGCCCTGAAGCGGGTCGAGGGACCCTGGCAGGTGGGTAGTTTGACTGGGGCGGTCGCCTCCTAAAAGGTAACGGAGGCGCGCGAAGGTTGGCTCAAGGCGTTTGGAAATCGCCTGTAGAGTGCAAGGGCATAAGCCAGCCTGACTGCGAGACAGACACGTCGAGCAGAGACGAAAGTCGGCCCTAGTGATCCGGTGGTCCCGCGTGGAAGGGCCATCGCTCAACGGATAAAAGGTACTCCGGGGATAACAGGCTTATCGGAGCCAAGAGTTCACATCGACGCTCCGGTTTGGCACCTCGATGTCGGCTCATCGCATCCTGGGGCTGAAGAAGGTCCCAAGGGTTGGTCTGTTCGCCCATTAAAGCGGTACGTGAGCTGGGTTTAGAACGTCGCGAGACAGTTCGGTCCCTATCTGGTGTGGGCGCAGGAGGTTTGAGGGAGGCTGGCCTTAGTACGAGAGGACCAGGCTGGACTGACCTCTGGTGTACCGGTTGTCGCGCCAGCGGCAGCGCCGGGTAGCTAAGTCAGGCAGGGATAACCGCTGAAGGCATCTAAGCGGGAAGCCCGTCCCAAGATGAGACCTCCTCGCTGGTTAACAGGTTAGGCCCCTGGAAGACGACCAGGTTGATAGGCCGGGTGTGTAAGCGCGGTAACGCGTTGAGCTAACCGGTACTAATCGGCCGAGCGCTTGACCACAACATCTGTCGGACAGTGACCGTGGCTCGAGTGGATGCGCGTCGCGTTCTTCTTCAATTGTGAGACATCGGGCCCTGAGGCCGATGTCATGAGTTTCTCCGGCGATCATACCGGCGGGGCCACACCCGTTCCCATCCCGAACACGGCAGTTAAGCCCGCCAGGGCCGATGATACTGCGCTGGAAACGGCGTGGGAAAGTAGGTCGTCGCCGGGGAGTTATGAAACATCGCCGCCACCCATCATAGGTGGCGGCTTTGTCTTGTCCGCCGGGACTCTTCGATCGATCAGTCTCGCCTTCCGGTCCGCCCCATCATGCCCAGGACACCATAGGAAAACTGCGTCAGCACATAACACTCCACGGCGAAGGGGGGAAAGCCGAGATAACCCGGGAGGGGCATCTGAAAGATCTTGTAGTTCTGGGCGATGGGAAAGGTATAGACCCATCCCGCCCGAGCCCAGTAGTTCCAGAATTCCCACAGAAACCCACAGAAGATTCCCGCCAGTAAGAGATTCCAGAGTTTCTGCCATTGACCGCGCTCGAGATCTCTCAACAGGCTCGGTCGGTTCCATTTGTAGTTGAGAGGCTCGAGAGCAAAGATGAAACCCAGCCAGACGAAGCCAAACAGATATTGAGCCACTCTCGTCGGAACGAGCCAGGGGACGACGAGCATGATGAAGCCGGTAGAGGCCATCCATTTCAGCGTAGCATCGGAAAGCGTCCATCGGCGGTGGAGGCGGTTCCGAAAGACGCCCAAGGCCTGAAGGAGAGAGGTCGTTTCCAAAATGGCCGGGAAGATGGTAGCAAAAGACCACACATAGCCCACGTAACGGGCCCAGGGATTCTCGGGCAATCCCACATACACCCAGTTTTGTAAATGGAGATTGTAGAGCTCGAACAGCAGCCACCATCCCAGGGAGAGAAGGGCGAGCGTGGCGAGATCCTTCCTTCTATCGTGAAGCAGTGACGAGCCTCGCAGGCTGAACGTGAGACCGTCCGTGAGCAGAATATATCCGGTCCATACGAGGGGAGTCAGATATACGCCGATGATCTTCACGCCCAGAATGAGGAGAATTACACTCCCGAGAATGATCACCAGCCCGGTCCATCCCATCCACGCCCACCCTCCCTTTGGTTCAACCCGCCGATACCGGTAGCCGAGAAAGATGACCAGGAGAAGCAACAGGCCGATGCCCGTAGCGTTCAACAGGACTCTTAGCATGCCAGGGGATTATAGTGGATGTGCTCCCATTGAGAAAAGTTGACGCCGGGTCCCTCCGGGCGGACCGTTGAACGCGTTGCAAAACGACGAACATCGGGCTATAGTAACTCTTGATGAATCAAGAGGTGAAACTGGGCCAGTTGAGTCGAGCCGAATCGCTTCCCGCGGACGCTGTGGCCGCACTGGAGACGTCTATCGCCCGTCGAGTGGGAAGGGCGATCAAGGATTTCACAATGATCGATGACGGCGATCGGGTGATGGTCGCCGTCTCTGGTGGAAAAGATAGCTGGACGTTGCTCCATATTCTCCGTAAGCTCCAGAAGCGAGCTCCGGTGAAGTTCGAATTGATCGCGGTGAACATCGATCAAGGTTACCCTGGATACCGTCGCGATCTCATCGAGGCGTACCTCGCCCGTGAGGGGTACACCTACTACATGGCTCACAATCCAACATATGACATCATGCAGGAGAAGCTCGAACCGGGATCAACCGGATGTAGTTTATGTTCTCGGCTGCGCCGTGGGACGCTCTATCGACTGGCCGATGAACTCGGCGCCAGTAAGATCGCTCTTGGCCATCATGCCGATGATTTACTGGTGACGTTGCTCCTTTCGATTTTCTTTCGGGGCGAGATCCGGACCATGCCTCCCCGCCTCGTCTCCGATGATGAGCGCCATGTGGTCATTCGCCCACTCTGCTACGTCTACGAGGATGAAATTCGGCGGTATGCTCAAGCGATGGGATTCCCCGTCGTCTCATGTGCATCACCTTTTTGCGAGGATGACAGCAACATGCGGCCGCAGATGAAACGACTGTTGGATCAGTTGGAACGACAGTATCCGCGCTTGAAAAATTCGATGTTGGCGGCATTGGGGAAAGTGAATGTGACGCATCTTCTCGATCGCCGTTATCTGCCGTTGAATGGAGCTGGACGGCGTGAATCCCCATCCTCATGATGAGAGGTCGTATTCGAGGGTTGAAAGATTCAATCCTCCAAAGGTAACATTAACCGGTTGAGCGATCAGGAAGACCATGTCGACATACGGGGGCAAGACGAGAACCTATCGGAAGGAGGAACTCAGCCTCGAGTTGCCTCAATTGCTCGAATATGTCCGGTATGAGCTGTCACGTCATCACCACATCCAACTGAAAATGTCCGGCAGCACCATGCGTCCGACCATCGAGGATGGCGACGTGGTGACGATCGCGCCCGTCGACGCCACGACGATTCATCCTCAGGACATCGTCCTCGTCGCGACGCCGAGTGGAACGGCGTTGATCCGGCGCGTCCTCTCGGTCGAGACTCGCGATGGAACGCTTTACGCCCTCACCCAAGGAGATCATGCCAAGCGTCCCGATACCCCCATCCCCCTCACGCGCATCATCGGGCGGGTAGTTTCCCTCCAGCGGAAAGGAAGAGGAAAGACCATTCCTCTCGGATCGAGCCTCCCTCTCCGCACCAGGCTCTGGATGTGGCTGAAGCGGTGGTGGCGTCGGGAAGGGCAGCGCTCATCTAAAAGAACCACCGAAACAGCCAACCCTGGCGCATGATGGTGAGGCCATCATTGTCCAGCGTGACCCACAATCGAAACACCCAGAACGCCATGATCACCCCCCAACACGCCCAGCCGACATTGGGCCGTCGGCACCAGTCAATCCATTGATCGAGAGATCGCATGACCTGACGCCAGCCCATCAACGCGCTGAGCGAGCGCACCCACCAAACGATGAAGATGAAGCACACGATGGGGGCGAAGGGGTTGAAATGCACGGCCAACCTCCAGTCACCCTTGAGGAACGCGGAAATTCCCCGGGTCATCCCGCATCCAGGACAAGGCAGTCCGGTGAGGTGGCGGAATCCACAGATGATGAACCCGGGCTCGGAAGGTGGCGTCCAGATGGCCAGAGCGATGAGGAGGAGGGGCAGGGCTAGGGTTCCCATGAGACTCAGGCAACGGTCCTGGCGCCGTCTCGCTGCCGGAAACCGCGGGCGCCCATCGAGGGGATGATAGGGATGTCGCGTCTCGTTGCTCATCGTCAAGACCGGTTCAAGCTCCGCCAGATCTTGTTGAGCTCGTTCTGCAGGAGCGCGAGGTTGATGAGACCGAGTCCGTAAACTTTCCACAGACCGAACAACGCCAGGATGACACAAACGGTGGAGAGGTGGCTTTCGGGTAATCCCACTCGCCGTTCGATGTCATCGATGAGCTGGGGGTAGCGGTAGGCGATATACACATCCCACACCTTGCAGGTGACGAGCGTCAAGAAAACATCCAGGCCGGCATGAGGTTCGTCCTTTCCGGAGAGCATACGCAGATCATCGCCGATCTTATATAACCAGACGAATCCATAAATGCCGCAGGTCAACAGCGTCAAGATGATCGACCAGGCGAGGCTGCGTTCCTTCTCTGAGGCGAGGGTGCGATGGCGGAGGTGATCTTCGGTGAGTTCCTGCCGGGCGACCTCGTCGACTTCCTCATGGCGCAGCCGATGAACGGATTGAAAGACGCTCCGGTAAGGTCCCCAGTCGATGGATTCCTCGGGCGATTCGGGAGTCAATCTTCCGCCACATTGAGTGCAGAATCTGGCGTCCTCGCGATTCTCGGCGTTGCAATGTGGACACTGCATGTCACGCTCGGGTCAATTGGTGCTCGACAGGATCTGCTCACTCGGTGAGACAGTTCATGTTGGCATAAAGAGCGAGATTGTGCAAACCTCAATCGTTGACAAAGATGGGTTCTCAGCATAATCTTTAGCCTGTGAAGGATCAAATGGCGTTTGGTTCGTATCACCGAGCATCGGCAGATGAAAGAGCACCGTTCCCGCGGCCAGGAGAGCCGGAGCAGCTCCCTCTTTTTGATTTCGCTCTGGACGTTCCCCATGATGACTCGGAAGAATTCATATCCTCTCAGGAATTGGCGGTGACGACCCGTCAGATCGAGGGGAAGACGATTTGGGAAGAAACCAAGGCGTTTGTCCGCGATCTGTTGTTTTCCATAGTGGTCGCCATCCTGGTGATCGTATTCGTCGTCCAGCCGGTTCGCGTTGAAGGGACCAGCATGCTCCCCCATCTCCACAATGGCGAGCGCATCTTCATCAACAAGTTCATCTACCGATTCGATCGCATTGAACGGGGCGACATCGTCGTCTTCTGGTATCCCAACGATCCTGATAAGTCGTTCATTAAACGGGTCATCGGACTGCCCGGCGAGACCGTGGCCATCCGCAATGGCGTGGTGTATATCAACGGACAGCCGCTTGATGAACCCTACCTCGATCCCCGCTATCACCGCCGCCACGAGAATATGCCCAGCACGTTCATTCGCAATCACTATTACTTTGTGATGGGCGACAATCGCGATGCCAGTAATGACAGTCGCCAGTGGGGGCCGGTCCCGGAGAAGTACATCTACGGTAAGGCGATCTTCCGCTATTGGCCGCCGGGCAATGTAGGAACGATCAAGTGATGGGACATGGGATGGGAAGCCTCAAGATTGTCCTGCAGTTGGTCTACACTCCGGCACGGGCTCTCGACGCCATTCGCATTGGTCCCCGCATCATAGTGCCCGGCCTGTTAGCCCTGGTAGCCAATGGGCTGACCAGCCAGATCGGTTATCCATCATCGTCGTTCGCACCGGCGACGACGAGCGGTGTCGTGATCCTCTTGCTGGGACAGATCCCTTCGCTTCTCTTCCTGGCCCTTATTTTCGTCCCCGTGGTCATTCTGGTCGCACAGATGGTGGGGAGGCGCGGCCAGTATATGTGGGCCTTGCGGGTGAACTACCGCCCTGTGCTCTCGATGGCCTTGTACGCCTGGGCCGTGTCTCACCTGGTGGTGCTGCCGGTGCTCTGGCTCTGGAGGAACTCCGCTCCTCAGGGGACGTGGGTTGGCGCCACGCTCTCTTTGGCATATTTCGGCATCTTGATGCTGGTAGGGGTGAGTCGATGGTTCGAGTTGAACACGGTTCGCGCCTTGGGAGCGCTGGCATTATCCACCCTCATCCTTCTGCTCCTGCCCGTTGTGGGAGGGTTGTTGCGCGTTGCTTTGGCGTCGCCGCTTCTGCTGATCATCCTGTTTTTCATGCTCCGAGGGTATCTTCAAGACATCATGGCCGCGCAGCGGGCTCGCCGGCGTCTGGAGAGCCATCTCAAAATGGCCGTGATGAATCCGGCCGACGCCTCGGCACATTATGATCTCGCCCTCCTCTATGAGGAGCGCGGCCAACTTCATGAAGCTATCAAACATTTCACGCGGGCGATTGAGATCGATCCCGAGGAGGTGGATGCTCACTATCACTTAGGACGTATCGCTCTGCATCAGGGACGTCTGAGCGATGCTATTCTCCATTTCGATGCCACCGTTCGCCGCGATCCGGGACACGCCCACTATGAGGTGTGGCGCGATGTCGGCCAAACCTATCTGGCCGCCGGGCAGTTTGACGATGCGCGGTTCGCATTGGAGAAGTTTCTGGAGCATCGCCCTCACGATGCCCAGGGCTTGTATTACTATGGATTGGTCTTGGACAGGTTGGGCCAGACGCAAAAAGCTGTCGAGCAGATGCATCGGGTGGTTGAAACGGTGAGGACGTCTCCTCGTTACAAGTATCGGTTGGAGAAACGGTGGATGGATCGGGCCAAAGAGTACTTGAAGAGTTCGGGAGTCGTGTGACGCGGCAGCGACGCGGATCGATGGACGTCGTTCACGATGGAGAAGATCCTTGACTGATTCGGGAGAAGCCATGGATGCCATTCTGGCCTTGGAGGATGGGCGGGTTTTTCGCGGTCACTCCTTTGGAGCGACTGGTGAGCGCACCGGAGAACTCGTCTTCAATACCAGTATCACGGGCTATCAGGAGATTCTCACCGATCCCTCCTATGCGGGGCAGATCGTCGTCATGACCTATCCGGAGATCGGGAATTACGGCGTCAATCCTGAGGATGTGGAATCGCGTCGCCCCTTCGTCGAGGGATTTGTGGTTCGGGAGCTCGCCCCGCGATATAGCAACTGGCGGGCGACAGAGAGCCTGGAGAGCTACCTGGAGGCGCACGGGGTGATCGGCCTCGCCGGAGTGGATACCCGTGCGATTGTTCGTCACATTCGCCAGCGAGGAGCCATGAGAGCGTGTATTTCCACGGAAACGCTCGATGCCGACGCCGCCGTCGCCCGAGCGCGTCAGGCTCCTTCGATGGTGGGACGAGACCTGGCCAGCCAGGTGACGTGTTCGGCGCCGTATGAGTGGACGGAGGGAGCAGATGGTTCGGCGCCGTCGCTCCACGTGGTGGCTTACGATTTCGGCATTAAATACAATATCCTTCGCCTGTTGAGGCGGGCCGGATGTCGGATCACCGTCGTTCCCGCACACACCACGGCGGAGACGGTCCTGGCCATGGACCCCGATGGGATCTTCTTGTCCAACGGCCCTGGAGATCCCGAACCCCTGACGGGGGTAGTGGAAAACGTACGGCAGTTGATCGGTCGCCGGCCCATCTTCGGCATTTGCCTGGGACATCAACTCCTCGGCCTGGCCTTCGGCGGGCGTACATATAAGTTGAAGTTCGGTCACCGGGGAGGGAACCATCCGGTCAAGAATATCCTCACCGGTCGGGTTGAAATCACGACCCAGAATCACGGATTCGCCGTCGAGGCGGATAGTTTGCCCAGTGGAGAGATCGACATCACGCATGTGAACCTGAATGACGGAACACTGGAGGGGATGCGCCATCGCTCCCTTCCCATCTTCTCCGTTCAGTACCATCCCGAGGCCTCTCCGGGGCCTCATGATGCCGGCTATCTGTTCGATGAGTTCGTGAGAGCCATGCGGGCTCGCCGGGAGGGCGGAGAAACGCCCTGATCACGAGCGGCGTCACGCC
>RFHM01000379.1 GCA_003696865.1 Acidobacteriota bacterium
CCGAACTGGCGCGCCAGATTCTTGACCGTGTATTTGAAGAGCATGAGATTGTCGGCCGTCCGCACCAGTCCCGCATAGCGGATGTCGACCTCCCCTTGTCCGGCGGTGGCGACTTCATGGTGATGGCATTCGACCTGGATGCCCACCCGCTTGAGGTGATCGGCCACCTCGGTACGAAAGTCGTGCAGGCGGTCCAGGGGCGGCAACGGCACGTAGCCCTCCTTGTGGCGGATTTGATAACCGCCATTGGCCTGGTCGCGACTGCTCCAGATGGCTTCCTCGCTCTCGATCTTATACCCCGCCGAATCGACATCGGCGTGGTACGCGATGCGGTCGAAGACGAAAAATTCGGCTTCGGGGCCGAAATACGCCGTATCGGCAATGCCCGTTTGACGCAAATGGGCCTCGGCGCGGCGCGCGACCCCTCGGGGATCGAACAGATAATCCTGCTTGGTCAGGGGATCGATGACGTCGGCGATCAAGCAAACCGTCTTCCGTTTGATGAACGGATCAATCCAGTACCGACTGGCATCCGGCCGGAGGAGCATGTCGCTCTCGTGAATCGATGCCCAACCGCGTAAGCTCGACCCATCAAACCCAATTCCGTCCTCCAATGCCTCCTCGGTCAGCTCCTCGATGGGTATGGTGACATGGTGCCACTGGCCGGGCAAATCGGTGAACCGAATATCAGCGTATTCGATGCCCTCGTCTTTGACGAACTTCAGTAAATCCGAACTCCCCATAATGTCACACTTGACGCCTCCTTAGAATTGCACCACCAACGTGGCATTCTCATTATTGCAATTGCCGTGCCAGAAGGGAGAAGATCCCGATCAAAGACGTAACTGGTGATTTATGAGGACATTAGCGAAACGCCCGGGAGATGTTCGTGACACATGTGATGAACAAAAGTGTAAGAATTCCTACTCATTATCCGACAAAATTGTTAAAAGGAGCGAATCCATCACGAGCCACCATTACGCTTTGAAGCGGGAGCAATCGATGCCATATTTTTTGACCTTGTAGCGGATGATCCGTTCGGTGGTGTCCAACAGTCGAGCGGCCTTGGCCTGATTTCCGCGAGCCGTTTTCAGAGCATCCAGGATGAGGTCCTTCTCATAGCTCTCCACGGCCGCCGAGAGGGACAGTCGCGGCAGCGTCCCGGACAACTCTGCCGTTTGCAACGAGGGGGGCAAATGATGAGCGTGAATGACGCCTCCTTCGCAGAGCAAAACGGCCCGTTCGATGCAATTCTCCAGCTCGCGCACGTTCCCCGGCCAGTGATAACTCATCAGCATATCAATGGCTGGCGTGGAAATGCGCCGCACGTCTTTGCCATGTTCGGCGGCATATTTCTGCACGAAGTGATCGGCGAGCAACAGGATGTCCGAGCCTCGTTCCCTGAGCGGGGGCAGATAGATGGTGAACACGTTCAGGCGATAGTAGAGATCCTGCCGGAACTTGCCCTGTTGCATGGCCGCCTCCAAGTCCTTGTTGGTGGCGGCGATCAGTCGCACATTGACCTTGATCGTCTCGACGCCCCCCAGTCGCTCGAACTCGCGTTCTTGGAGGACGCGAAGCAATTTCACCTGCGTCGACGGGCTCAGCTCGCCCACTTCGTCCAGAAACAGCGTGCCTCCATGGGCGAGTTCAAATCGCCCCTTCTTCCGCGTGCGGGCATCGGTGAATGCGCCCGGTTCATAGCCGAATAGTTCCGATTCGATGAGGCTCTCGGGCAGTGCTCCACAGCTCACCTTGACGAACGGCTTGTCGGCTCGCGGCGAGTTATAGTGGATGGCGTGAGCGATCAACTCCTTGCCCGTTCCCGATTCCCCGCGAATGAGCACCGTCGTGTTGGTGGGAGCCACCTGCGCCACCTGTTCGTACACCTGCCGCATCTGACGGCTGGTGCCGATGATATTGCGGAAATCGTAGCGCTCTCGTAACTCCTTGCGCAGTTGCATATTCTCGTCAAGGAGCCGCTGCCGTTCGGCCTCGATGAGCCGATGGATGCGCACGGCCTGACCAATCATCGATGCTACGATGCCCAGGAACTTGACCGAGCGATCGTAGTTGCGATCCTTCTTGTATCGAAGATTCACTCCCAACGCGCCCACGGTGCGGTTATCGACCGTGATGGGAACGCAGATGAATGTCATCTCCTCTCGACCGGATTCCTTCCACACACCCGTGCGATTCAGAAACAACGGCTCGCGACTGACCTGAGGCACGACCACAGGCCGTCCGCTCTCCACCACTCGCCCGGTGATTCCCTCGCCCAACCGGTACTTGGCCCGATGCGTCGCCTGCCAGCTGATCCCCGTGGCCGCCTCAATGGCGAGTTCCCCCGTCTCTTCATCGAGCAGCATGATGGCCCCACTGAGCGTGCCGTGATTGGTTTCCAGAATCTCCAGGACGCGAGCCAGGGAGGATTTCAAATTGAGCGTCGATCCCAACGTCTGACTGATCTCCAGCAAGGTCGACAATTTTTGTATCTCTCCAGCATTCATCCGACAATCCCCAATCAGGTGTAACTGTGAGCATACAAAAGCGTCTTCTCTTTTGTCAATACCAGACAAATTTGTCGGTGCACGAGTTGAAGAGTGCAGAAAAAGCTCGGGACGCATCCTCAGGGGAACGGGCCGTTCTTTACATCTGTTCGAGAGGGCATATGGTGGCCAACTCTCGATCCTCTCGCATAAGAGGGTCACCAACTGTTTGTCGACGACGAGGGCCAGCCGGTTCCAAGCTCATGCTCTCGGTTCAACGTTCCCTCAGCCTCCACGAGCCTCAGAAGCGCGGCAGACCCGTCCCCGAGCCACAATCTCAGACTTCATCGGCGTCCGGAGGTCGGCCGTGACGCTCCAGCCAATCCAGGAGCGCGGAGAGCTGGCCAGTAGCCAGCGCCACGCAAGTGTCGGCACTGCCATAGTAGAGGTTGAGCGTCTGGCCATCGGCGCCGATCGTATACCCGCAGGGAAAGACGATGTTGTTCACGTCGCCGAAGCGCTCGTAGGGGGCTTCGGGCCCGAAGACCCAGGCATCACCACGAAGGAGGCAGCGCTCGGGCCGCTCCAAGTCGAACAGAGCCAACCCCAAACGATAGATCCCTCCGGAGACCGTCCTCCGCACACCGTGATAGATGATGAGCCAGCCTCGGGGCGTCTCGATGGGCGGCGGGCCCAGACCGATCTTTTCGGCATCCCACCAGGCGCCGCGGCGGGCTTCCAGGATGAGTCTTTGGCCGCCCCAATGCCGCAAATCGGGCGAGAAAGACATCCAAATGTGAGCCCCCAGCGGACCGACGGTGCGATGAATCATCGCCCAACGGCCGCCGATGCGTCGAGGAAGCAAGGCGGCATCCTTATCGACCGGAGGGAGGACAACACCCAAACGCTCGAAGCGTTGAAAGTCTTCGGTCAAGGCCAAAGAGACGCCCGGCCCCCCATGCGAATAGGACGTGTAGGCGACGACGTATTTGCCGAGTTCGGGGACGTAGGTGATGCGCGGGTCCTCGATGCCCCACGCTTCCTCGGGATAATTCTTCGGATCTGGTTCCAGCGTGGGATGAGGATCGATATCCCACCGGTCCACGCCATTAGGGGACCGGGCCACCGTCAGATGGGAGTGACCGCGTCGATCCTCTACTCGGCACAGGAGCAGCGTGGTCCCATCCGGCAGCAACGTCGCGCCGGGATTGAAAACCGAATTCGCCGGATAGGGCCAATCGGCGGCGGTGAGGATGGGATTTTTCGGATGTCGATGGAACAGGATCTCATGATGATCGTTGGGGTAGTTCATACAGGATCTCACCTCTTGCAGGATCGAGCACGTGTTCGGCTAACTGCATCTCCAACAGCGAGAGGAGAAAGGCGACCGTCGATTCGGCACCCTGATTCTGATTGATGCGATCGGGTTGCAATCCATCTCGGCATCCACCGGTGCCGGGATCGTAGAGTGGCAAGCCCAGATCGTTACGTCCCAGGAACCACTCGAAGGCGCGTTGCGCCTCTTTGAGCCACCGCTCGTCATCGGTGATCCGATGAGCCTCCAGACACGCCGAAACCATGGCCTGAGCTTCGATCGGCTGTTGATCGAATCGCGCCCTCGGCCCTCCCCGACGATAAAACCCATGGCATCCGATGGGAACGAAGTGTCCGTCGTCGGCGCGCTGAATGCTGGCCAGCCACTGGAGAGAGCGCAGACCCGCCTCAAGCATATCCCCTCGCGACATCCGATGCCCACAGGCGAGCAGCGCATGAGACAATTTGGCATTACAGTAGGTGAGAACGTCTTCGAACCAAGGCCAATCCGGCGAACGGTGAGTACGATACAATCCCAACAGCCGCTCGGCCAACTCCTCCAGAGCATTCTGCGCCGCACGATCGCCAGAGAACTGCTTCAGATACTCGTGAATGCCAATGAGGGAGAAGGCCCATGACCGCGGATAATTCAGATTCACCGCCGCCGGCAGCGCCTCCTGAAACAATCGGCCGGCGAAATGACGAAGTCTGGGATTCTGAGTGCGACCGGCCATAGTGCCTAGTCCCCACAGAGAGCGCCCGTGACTATCTTCTGAACCGACGTCCTCCAGCCACTGACGATCATAGGAAAGGAAGTTGCGGAATCGCCCGGCTTCCGGATTGTAGGCGTACCAGAGAAAAGACAGATACCGCACGGCGAGGTTCTCCACCTCGGTGGCCGGCTCCACGCCGATCTGCTCCAGGAGAACGGCCACAATCAGCGCCCGGGCATTATCATCGGTGGCGTATCCTTCATGGTAATTGGGCACGGTGAAGTTGGCATGCTGCAACATTCCAGTATCATCGGTCAGGCGACGCAAGTGATCGAGTTTCAACAGAGGAAGTTCGCCCGGCCACTTGTCGACCGTCCGGATGAAAAACAGGGGACGTGGAGAACTGACCCGCTCCTGACGAGCGCGCTCGAAACTCTCCATGTACTGGCGGGCGACCTTGGACCAGACCATCTCCCGCCCATAGAGATAAGCCCGCTTGCGGATGGCGTGCCGCTCGGCTTCGTTATCCAGGAGATAGATGACCTTCTCGGCAATGGCCGCCGGATCGCGGAACGGAACGAGGATGCCCCGTCCCTCGGCCAACAGTTCCTCGGCGTACCAGTAGGGCGTCGAGATGACGGCCTTCCCCGCTCCCACGGCGTAGCTCAACGTCCCCGAGACGATCTGCTCGCGATTCAAGTAGGGTGTGATGTAGATGTCGGCCGCGCCGATGAACTCGATCAGCTCGTCGAGGCTCACAAATCGATTGTGGAAGACGACGTTCCGCTCGACGCCACGGGCTCGCGCCAGTCGTTGCAGAGAGAGACGATAGGTCTCCCCTTCGGCTCGCTTAACGTGGGGATGGGTGGCGCCGAGCACGATATAGACGACGTTGGGATACCGGTCCAAGATAGCGGGGAGCGCTTCGATGACATCCTCGATGCCTTTGTTCGGCGACAGCAACCCAAAGGTCAACAGAACCAGTCGTCCCTCCACGCCGAACAGGTCCTTATAGAAGTTGGGGTCCACAAAGGGAACATCGGGAATCCCATGAGGGATGACGTCGATTTTCTCCGCGGGGATGGCATAAACCTCTTGAAGGAAGGCGGCGCCTCGCCGACTCATCACGATCAACCGATCCGAGAGGGTGGCTAATTCTTCGAGGACTTTTCGTTGGTGAGGATTCGGTTGGCGAAGGATGGTGTGCAGCGTCGTGACGACGGGCATCCGCAGGTCACCGAGCAGCGCCAGGATGTGGCTCCCGGCCGGCCCTCCATAAATGCCATACTCGTGCTGGACGCACACGACGTCGACCCCATTGATATTCAGAAAATCGGCCGCCCGGCGATAAGAGGAGAGATCGTTCTCCATGAGCTCGAATCGAACGCGCTCGGGATAAGCATACCCCTCCTCTGTATCCGTCACCGCGAGAGCGAAACAGTTCACCTCTCGATATTCGGCAGCCAACGCTTCACACAAATCGGTGGTGAATGTGGCGATGCCACATTGCCGGGGGAGATAATCGCCAATGACGGCGACCTGCCTCAAATGAGCTTTCTTTTTCCTCATATGAACCCTCCGCCACCCACTGGCCGGCTTCCGACCAGACCTCGTCTTCCCCAAACCCGATGAAACTTCGGCCATACCCCGATACCGAGAACTCATAGTCTCGGCTAACTCCTCATGCTTCCCACGATCAAGGTTCTATAATTATTTTCAAAAATGTGTGACGGCGCAATGACCAAAGCGCGACGACTCCCAAACCGGGTCATCGACGTCGATGAGAGCACGGAAGGTCCTCTTCATTGACAGGGTTGAGACCGAACTGCTATGTAGAATGGGGTGACGCATCATGAGACGACCCGAGAGGCTGGACAAGTCGATGGCGCTGATGTTGGGCATTCTCGTCCTCGCTCTGGCGCTCAGACTCCATCATCTCGATCACCAAAACCTATGGCTCGATGAAGCGCTCACCTGGTGGGACGCCCGGCTTCCCACCTACTGGCTCCTCCGACGCTCGGCTCTCAATGTCCATCCGCCGGGCACATTCTTGATGATGAAACTGTGGACCCATCTGTTCGGCTCAACGGCGGCGATGTTGCGGTTCCCCTTCCTGCTGAGCAGTCTGCTGGTCATCTGGCTCGCCTTCATCCTCGCCCGCTCGATGCTGTCCCCACCGATGGCCGTGCTCGCCGCCGCCTTGCTGGCGCTCTCGCCTCATCAAATTTATTTCGCGCAAGAAGCGCGAATGTATGCTCTGGTGACCGCCCTCACCCTCGGTGCCGTCATCTGTTATATCCGACTCCGGGAGGAAGCATCCGCCGGTTGGCGCTGCCGAGTCGGATTCGTGCTCCTGTTCATCGCCGCTCTGCACACTCATTATTTCGCCGTCCTCGTGTTGGCGGCGGTGAACGCCCACTCCTTCTTCCACGATATGAGGCCTGGTCGAAGGGCTCGGAGCCTTTCCGTGCGCGAGTGGATATGGCTCAACGTCAGCGTGGGCCTCGCCGCCGCGCCGTGGGCGGCGTTCGTTCTCCTTCATCCGGGAGTCGGCGTAGGGCAGGACTGGCGCCCTCCCCTCTCTCTGGCTGACGGGATGAAGGAACTCCGCGATCTGTTTGTGCAGATGGCAGTCGGGTATAACGTTTATCCTTGGGAACTCATCATGGCGTTCGTCCACTATCAGAGATATCCCGAAGCGGTCGATGCGCGGAACTTTTTCATCCACCGCTTTCTCATCTTCGGCCTCGGCGTGCCCGTGATGATCGCGTGCTTTCTGAGAAGTCTCCGAGAGGTGCGGCGACGAGCAGAGGTTCTCCTCTGGCTGTTCTTCGTCCCTCTCGGTCTGCTCGTTCTGGGAATGATGATGATCCGACGCGAGATGGAACTCTCGCGCTACCTGATGATCATCTCGCCCTATTTCGCCATCATGCTGGCCGCGGGCATCGGATCGTTGAATCCGATCAGATGGCGCCTGCTGGCTGCCGGGGCGTTGATGTTGGCCATGGGGCTGGCGCTCTCGACGTACTATCGGACGCCCACGCGGGGGAGCGACTATCGGCCCGTCGCTCGACTCATTCGGCAACACTACCAGCCGGGCGACGTGATCATCGCCGATCCCTTTTACATGGATCGCCCCTTGTTTTACTACCTGAACGATCCGCGATTGTGGCGAGCCATCATTCACACCGCTTATCTGGAAGATTTCGCCGAATACCTGAGAGTGCGAGCACAACTCCCCCGGGTATGGGTCGTTCTGGATCACCGATCCGATCTTTTCGATGCCTCCGCCGAGAGATTCGGTCAACTCTGGCCGAGCTACGTCATCACACTGGACGTGTCGTTCCCGGAGAGATTTCCAAAAGTTCGCGTGCTCGGTCTGGCGTCCCCCGCATGGACGCCACTGCTCGACGTCGAAACGGGGGCCGGCGCTGGTGAGGGGGAACACAGCCCGTGGGGGAGGGTGAGACCAAAGTGTGATTTCGATCCGTCAAGAGGGAGAAGTCACCGTCACGCCGTCCTCCCTGACCTCAGCGAACGCCTCTCCGAGCAGAGGGCGATGGCCGGGAATCGACCGCCAGGTATGCTCAGGATGGCCCAGCCACTGGCGGCTTCGGCGAACGACGCCGACGCCCGAACGGCGATCTGGCACGCTCAAGACGACGCTCCCGCTCGCCGATCCATACGTCGCCCGGCTCCGTTGCGTCGCCTCGCCTCCCGCCGATAAGCGAGCCGACGACGACGCTTTTCCTCCAAATAGCGATCGTAGTCCTCCATGGTATGGAACTCGCGCTCGATATCCAATTCCCCCGTGTACTCACAATCGCTCGGATCATAGTCGCGACAGACGTCCGGGCGCTTGTCGTACGCCGCACACAGGTTATCGATGGTCAAATAATGGCAGCGGGTGAAAATTTGCAGGTACCATTTGCGTTGGGCGATGTGGACGCTGACCCCTTCGTGGGCGACCCACCAGCGAATCTCTTCGTGATCGGCTTTGGTGCGCGGAGCCGGAATCTTCACGATGATGTACTGGCAACAGCGCGCCTTGCATTCTTGCGAACAAATGATCCCCTGTCGGGAGAGGGGGACCGTCAAAACAGGCAATCTCACTGGACCGTTCATAGGCCAGCCATTGTAACACAAATTGACGCTCATCTTGAGGACCATGGCCATCGCGATGAGCGACGTGATAAAATGGCGACCGTGAACGGAGACTCGATCATCCTGGCTTCGGCCTCGCCCCGACGCCGGGAAATCCTCCGCACAATTGGGCTCCCTTTCACGGTGATGCCGAGCCGGATTGAGGAACCGCCCTATCGGGGAGGCTCGGTGGCCGATCATGTGCGCCTGCTGGCGGAACTGAAGGCTGCCGAGGTCGCTCAGAGAGTATCGGCGCGCCTCGTCATTGGAGCCGATACGGTCGTCCTCGTCGACGATCGCATTCTGGAGAAGCCGCGCACCGAGCAAGAGGCTGTCCAGATGCTCCAGATGCTCGGCGGGCGCTGGCATCGCGTGTTGACCGGCGTGTGCCTCATTCGGTCGGATCCGGACCGCCGACGGTCCGGGTGCGAAGTGACGAGAGTGAAATTTGCCCCACTCAGGCCCGACGAGATACGCTGGTACGTCTCAACGGGGGAACCGATGGATAAAGCCGGCGGCTACGCCATTCAGGGCTATGGCGCTTTGTTCATTGAGCGCGTCGAGGGTGATTATCTCAATGTTGTGGGGCTCCCCTTACGGTTGGTCTATCATTTAGCCGAGGAGTTGGGCTTCGATCTCAAAAGATGCCTGAGGCCATCCCAAGGTGGAGAAGCGGCGTGATGCATATTGCCCCTCACATCGCCCGAGCCGTGGCAGCGGGAGCACCGGTCGTCGCTTTGGAAACGGCGCTCATCGCTCATGGGCTCCCGCCCCCCTTCAATCTGGAAGTTGCTCTTCAGGCCGAAGACCTCATCCGCCAAGGCGGCGCTCTGCCGGCCACCATTGGCGTCGTGGCGGGGAGGCCGACCATCGGTCTCACCGCCGATGAGATCAACCTGTTCGCCAACCGAGAGGGGATCCTCAAAACGAACATCAGCAATCTGGCGTGGACGATCACCCGCCAGGCTTGGGGAGGGACGACCGTTTCGGCCACCATGAAATTAGCCTATCGAGCTGGGATTCGCGTTCTGATGACCGGCGGTATCGGCGGCGTCCATCGCGATGTGGAGAAAACATTGGACATCTCTTCGGACCTGCGCGTCCTCGCCGAGACGCCCATGTTCGTCGTCTGCTCAGGGACCAAAGCCATCCTCGACGTGCGCAAGACGTTCGAATATCTGGAGACGATGGGCGTGCCGGTGATCGGCTACCAGACGGATCAGTTCCCCGCCTTTTTCAGCCGGACGAGCGGCGTGAAGCTGGATATGATGGCTGCAACGCTCGAGGAAGTGGTTCGCGTCGGTCAAACGCATTGGGCGACCGGCCATCACAGCGCGGTGATCGTCGCCGTCCCCATTCCCTCCGAGGCTGAAATTCCTCAACCGGAAGTGGAAGCGGCCCTCTCCCACGCGCTGGCCGAGGCCGAGCAAGCCCAAGTGGTGGGGAAAGCGCTCACCCCTTATTTACTCTCCACCATTGAGAAGCTGACCGCTGGCCGCAGCTTGAGGGCGAACGTCGCTCTCCTCTTACACAATGCCCAAGTGGCCGCCGCATTGAGTCGCATATGGGCGAACACAACGTCATGAATGCTCAAGCGGAAGTTTCCCGGTGAGACTATGGGAGACCTCTCGTGGCAATGGCCCGCCGGATTATAACAGTCGGAAGTCAACCCGGATGGTCATGCGATAATCGATCGGCCGACCGTTCAGGTCGCGCGCCGGGATGAATTTGATGAGCTTGGCCGCCTCGATGGCTTTCTCATCCAACCCGTATCCGAGGCCCCGAATGACGCGGATATCGCGCACCCGCCCATCGGCACCGAAGGTGGCACTGAGGAGGACTTGTCCTTGAATCCGATTCCGCCGGGCCTCTTCGGTCCAGTCAGGTCGAGGGGAGTTGAGGATCTGAGGCCGACTGCGAATATTCCCCCCTCCTACCTGGAAGCGCCCCCCACCTGTACCTCCTCCTTCACCGGGACCATATCCGGGACCCCGCCCGGGACCAACCCCTCCCTCAGAACCGGTGCCCATACCCCCGTGAGAACCAGGTCCCGTCGAAGGGATCATGGAAATGCTGGTCGGATCGCCGAGTTGTAGACTTCGATCCATTTGTGGCAGGAGTTCCGGCTGGGCCATGAGGGTGGGCTCGACGGGCAAGGACGGTTGATCGATCTTGGGAGGATGCGGGTTGGGATCAATCAGCGGAAGACGCAACTCCGCCCGAGGCAAGCGCCCTCGCGATGGCGGATTCGGCTCGTTCCGCCCACCACCACCGCCCCCGCCTGCTCGCTGCTTCATCGCCGGCGCAGGTAAGGGCGCTAATGGCGCTGGCTCTATCAAGTTGATTCTATTTTTGGCCTCCAGCACGGCGGTGATCTCGGGCGTCCGCAAGAAGTGAACGACCATGCCGATGATGATCACACTGAGCACGACGAGGAGCGAGAGGAGACCGCCCAGGAAAATGATCTTCGTGCGTTTCCGGCCATAGGCGTCCTGACCGAACGCACCTCGAACGTACCGAACAGGATCGGTGGAGAACTCCACCCAGGTATCACTCAACTCACGGCCGAGACGAACCCACAATGGTTCCAACTCCAACGGAGTGAGGGTGAACGCTTGCTCTTTCATAGCTCTTGCTCCATCCTGTCTCTTCATCCGGGGGTAGTTGTGGACCTCACTCGATGATATAGGCGCTGGCTGGCGCGACCATACGGCCTGAACGAACGTCGCTTCACTGATCGAATAAGCCGGCACCCCACAACGTCATTATGAATCTGACTCAGCCCATTTCGTTGCACGCTTTCTAATTATCGAGCCAACGCTCACCGTATGTCAACAAGCCAAGCTCACCCGGGAATGACCCGGCCCGGGGAGACGCACCCATCCTGATCCCGAAAAGCGAACCTTCATGTTGAAACCTTCGCTCAGTCTACTCGTATAACCGAGTGGACATGGAAACGAAGTGGGATAGCCGAGCGAGAACGGAGCGAGAACGAGTGCCGTCATCAATTCGCCCCTATGCCATCCATCGCATTGATATGACTTTGATTAGAGCACATCTCCAACCCCGATGGCGAGGAGCACCGAAGGCCATGGCCACCACCGAGGCGAGGCTCATAATCGAGGGCAACTCCAGGCCACCATTGCTCGTCTAAACTAGTGACCACGTACCACCACGAATACCTCCTTAGTTTTTCGGGTGAGCCCCAAACGCTCACCCTTTTTTTTCGCCACGCGACGATGTGAGACCCCCTATCGCGTATCCACCCAGAATGCACCGGATGCTCCCGCTTGACCGAGAACGGTTCGGAGAAGACGAGAGGTACCACCCTCTGAAGGTAACTTTTTGATATCCAAGGCGATCAACAAGGCGCCGCGAAATACGTCCCGGACGCGCATCGCTCATCGAGGTCGCCGGCGCCATTCGGGGTGCGCAATGGGGCATATCTCGTTGAGTTGCTTCCATTCGCGAGTCGATCGGTTTACCCATCTATTGACACGAAAACTGTTTTGCCATAGGCTGTTCGAGCCATGAACATGTATCTGGTGGTGGTGATCGTCTATCTGCTTTTTCTCACCGGGGTTGGGTTGTACAAGTCGCGCATCGTCAAAACGGAAGCCGACTTCATGGTCGCCGGTCGCAAGCTTGGAGCGCCCATTCTGGTGGGGACGCTGCTGGCGACGTGGATCGGCTCGGGCAGCATTATTGCCGGCGCCGGTCTGGCTTACCGCGAAGGGTTCGCTGCCCTCTGGTTCGATGCCGGCGTGTGGATTGCGATCATCATCATCTACTTTGTGGCCGGGCGGGCTCGACGATTGGAGCAGATGACCGTCCCGGACGTCCTGGAGTTGCGCTATAACCAGTGGGCTCGCATCCTCGGGACCATCGTCACCATCATCGCTTACACGGTCATCGCTTCTTATCAGTTCCGCGCTGGCGGACTAGTGCTTAACGTGGTGACCGGCCTCGATGAGGACACGGGCATCTTGCTGACGGCCATCTTCGTGATTCTCTTCACGGCCATAGCAGGACTCGTCTCCGTCGCTTTCACCGACATCTTCAACGGGACGTTGATGCTCAGTGCCATCTTCATCGCCTATCCTTTCCTCATCGACCGGGCCGGCGGATGGAGCGGCGTCCGCGCTCGCCTGCAAGAGCACTTCGGAGCCATGGTCGCCGATCAGCGGTTGAGCCTCATGGGACGATTCACCTGGGACGAGGCGCTGAGCTATGCTCTCCCGACGATGTTGCTGATGCTCGGCCTGGCCAATATGTACCAGCGATTTTTCAGCGCCCGAGACGAGCGCGCGGCCAAGCAAGCGGTCATCGGATGGATTTCCGGTACCGTGGTCATCGAATCGATGATCGTCGTGCTGGCGGTCATCGGATCGGCATTGTTCCCGGAATTGGCCAGCCAAGAGAAAACCGAACAAGTGCTCTTGTACACGGCCCGCGAGGGTCTCCCTCTGGTCATCGGATGCATTCTCCTCGCCGCTGCTGTGGCCATCATCGTTTCGACGGCGGACAGTTTTCTGCTCGTTCCCGCCACCAATGTGATTCGCGACCTTTATCAACGATTCATCAATCCGGATGTGAGCCAGAGGCGTATCGTCCTCTATTCCCGGCTGGCCGTCGTCGGACTCGGCGTCGTCGCTTACGGGCTCGTCTATGCCAGCGAAACCGTCCTGGAAGCAGCACTGCAAGCTTACACCATTTATGGCGTGGGCATTACCCCGGCCCTTCTGGCCTGCTTTTTCTGGAAGCGCGCCACAAGCGCCGGAGCGATCGGCTCCATTGGTATGGGGGCGGCGGTGACGTTATTCTGGGAATACATCGTCAAGAAAACGACCTGGTTGGGACTGGCCCATCTTCCATGGATCTGGGGCGACAAGCCCTGGCGCGAAGTGGCCACCATTTATCCGGCTCTGTTCGCCTCGCTCCTCTGCCTGTTCATCCTCAGTTGGCTCACCGCTCCACCCCCAGAAGCCAAGTGGCGACCTTTCTTCCAACGAGCCTGAGCCCTCCAACCTCCTCTGTCCTCTGGTTCGAAGAGACGCCGAGAAAATTTACGCATCGCGTCATCAACCGTTGACACTGATGACGCGGTGCGTTATCATAATGAGTGAATGATTCGAGGAGGAAAACCAGATGACACGACTCATCAAACGATATGCCAATCGAAAACTCTATGATACCAAGGCGAAACGGTATCTCACGCTCGATGACGTCGCCGAGCTCATCCAACGAGGCGAGAACGTTCGCGTCATGGACAATGAGACCGGACAGGACGTGACCAACATCGTACTCTCCAGCATCATCCTGGAGCGGGCCAAGAGGGACGAATCGATCCTCTCCGATGCCCTGCTCATAGAGATGATCCAGAAACGGGGCGAAGCCGTGGTGGAGGCGGTCAAGAAGTCGGTGGCCGCGGGCATGGGCGCCGCCGAAATGATTCAACAAGAAATCGAAAAGCGCCTCAAAGAGGCCATGGAAAAGGGGCGCGAACAAGCCGATAGCGCGGCGGCCATCGCCGAGTCGCTCGGCTTCATGCTCAAAGAGCTGGTGACCCAAACCCAGAAAACGGTAGAACAGACGATCGAGAAAAATCTGACCCGCTTGTTGGCCTCGATGAATATTCCCACCCGGCAAGAGGTGGCCGAGTTAGAGGCCCAGGTCGAGCGGTTGACTCAACGAGTGGAAGCATTGACCACTCCAAAGCGAACCACCAAGAAGAAATCCGCCGCCCGAGCGGCGAAAAAAACATCGGTCAAGAGCAAGAAGACGACAAAATCGAAGAGCGCATCAACTCGGACGAAGAAGAAGTGACGAGTCGTGAAATCTATGTGACGGCCAACGGGTATGACCCGACGGCCGGAAGGAGGGAGATGAAATGACCAAGGCACAGCGAGCACGCACCAAAACGAGAGAACTCACGCTCGTCCCTCGGGTGGAGACCCGGATGAGGGACGTGGAAAAAGAAATCCGGAAACTGACCGAGCGCGTGGCCGAATTCACCACCAAGTCGATCTACTTCAGCCTGGGTACGGCCATTCTCCTGAAAGAGGGCTGGGAAGAATTCTTCGATAAGGCCCTCAAAAAAGGAGAAGCGTCGGAAAAGTATGTGGTGAAAAGAATCACATCGACGTTCAAGCGAGAGCGCCGCGCCAAGCGAACTGAAACGACGATCGAAACCCAAATCGAGCGCGCCATTCACAAGGTCCTCGACGCTTTCGATATTCCTTCTAAATCGGATATCGACAAGTTGAATCGTCGAGTCGCCGAACTCTCCAATCGCGTGGCCAAGCTCGCCCAGGCCCAGAAAACTAACGCCTGATCATCAGGGCGGGATCTTACCCCGCCCTCACGCGCTCATCACTCTGATGGCGACGGGGGACATGCACCCGTCACCATGGCCCATCTCGGGCGATGCGCTCGGGATTCGACCGGGTTGTTGGGTCCTCAGGGGCATTATGCTATGCTGATGAGGCCGATATGAGGGCGTTCATCACCGGAGGAACAGGACTGCTGGGAAGTCACCTTGTCGAACGACTGGTCGCGCGCGGAGATGAAGTGGTGGCTCTGGTGCGCCAGACGAGCGATACGCGATTCCTGAAGCGGCTCGGCGTCGAGCTGGTCATCGGCGACGTGAGCGATCGATCTTCGCTCGAGCGGGGAATGGACGGCGCGGAGGTCGTCTTTCACGCCGCCGCCAAGGTGAGCGATTGGGGGCCGTGGTCAGAGTTCCAACGCCACACGATTGATGGCACGCACTATGTGCTGGAAGCGATGCGCGCGACCGGCGTGCGACGATTGGTTCATATCAGTTCGGTGGCCGTCTATGGTCGTCAGGCGCATCGTGGTGGCCGGTATACGGAAGAGGCGCCTTATGGAACGGATTTCATGGCCTGGGAGTATTACGCCCCGGCCAAGATCGCGGCAGAGAAGATGGTGCTCGGATACCATCAGAGGGGATGGGTGGATGCCCGAGTGATTCGACCCGGATGGATCTACGGCCCGCGCGATCGAGCTGGTTTCCCACGGCTCGTTCGATTCCTCAAAAGCGATCTGGCTTGCCTGGTGGGTTCTGGGGATAATGAACTACAACTCGTCTACGCCGGAAACGTGGCCGATGCCTGTATCCTGGCGGCGATCCGTGAAGTAGCCTCAGGGCGGATATACAACGTGAGTCGAGACTGTCAGGTCACCCAACGCCAATACGTGAATGCGGTCACCCGGGCGCTGGGCCTGAGACCGGTCACCAGACGCATTCCCACTCCAGTGGCCATCCAACTGGCCTGGATGAGCGAGATCATGGCGCGCCTCGTCGGCAAGAGAGAGCCCCCCTCGCTCACCCGATATGGCGTTTACATCGTCTCCAACCGAGGCGACTTCGATTGCACGCGCGCCCGTCAAGAACTCGGTTGGCAACCGCGCGTGACCTTTGAAGAGGGCTTGGCCCGGACGGTCGAGTGGTACAGGAGCGAATATGAGAACGAGTAAGGCAACGGCCCGGGCGCTTCCGGGAAACGACGAGCGAAGCGCGCCGGCGCCAGAGTGATGGAAGGACGGGGGGTCTGGATGGGGCGAACCCTCTATCTCGATGCCGGGCGCCGTCCTCGCTACGGTGTGGAAATCCATTCTACGGCTACCGGATGCCGAAACCTCATTCCGGTCGGTTCCGATAGCGCTCGTACAATTCGGTATGCTTGGTGGTGAGCGGGATCTGGCGTCCGTTGATGAACAGGTATTTCACGTGCGAACGAATCTCCAGCGGATCTCCATCCCAGACCACGATATTGGCCAGCTTGCCCACTTCGATGCTTCCCACCAGATCGGCCACGCCCCAAATCCGGGCCGGATTGATCGTCAGCGCCTTGAGCGCCTCCTCCCTCGGTAAGCCGTAGGCGACGCACATGGCGGCGTGGTAAGGGAGATTGCGGACGTTGGCCGCATCGTTGGTTTGAAAGGCGAACAGGACGCCCGCCTCGTAGAGCGTTTTCGCCGTGATGAAGGGTTGATCGTAAGGCTCATCCTCTCGCTGAGGCAGTCTCAAGATGGGCCCGAGAATGACGGGGATGTTCTTTTCCTTGAGCAGAGAGGCGACCTTCCAGGCATCAGCCCCACCACTCAAAATGATGCGCACGTTCTGCTCTTCGGCGAAGGCGATGGCGCTCTTGATGTCTCGCTCCAGATTGGCCTCCACGATGAATGGCCATTGACCACGAATGATCGGGATGAGCGCTTCGAGCACATAATCGGTTTCCAGTGGCGGAAGCGAGGGATCCTTGGCCCGGGCCTGTTTGGCTTTGGCGTAGGCTCGCGCATCGTCGAGCAATTTCCGGATCTTTTTGAGCTTCTCGTCGCGCTCTTTCTTAGCCTTCTGGTAGCTCCGTTCTTTGAACTGGAACGTGCTGAAATCGAAGAAGCGACCGCTGCGAATGCTGGGATAATTGAAGACGATACCCACTGGCGCTTTCAGTTTCATTTGTTCCCAGGTCCACCCATCCAGGTTGATGAGAGCAGCCTGGCCGGAGAAGATGCCGCCCGAAGGCTTGCTCACCACCGTGGTGATGCCGTTGACGCGGGCGACGGGAATGAGTTTGCTGTCTGGATGAATAGCGATGATGGCCCGCATGTGGGGATTGAACTCGCCCAACTCGGTGGTGTCGATGGTGGCGCGCACCGCACCGATCTCCACCAGGCCGAGCCGGGTTCCGGAATCGATCATCCCCGGATAGACGGCGAGCCCTCGAGCATCGATGACGCGCGCATGACCAGGGATGGGGACGCGCGCGCCCACGGCGGCGATGCGACCATTTCGAATGACGACAGTTCCTCGTTCGATGTCCGGTGCCGTGATGGGAACGATCCTGGCATTTTTGATGACGATGGTGGGACTCTGCGTCGCCTGACCGAGCGGGCCGAGCCCCAGCGCGATGAGCATGACGAGGATGGCGATGATCGGTTGTCGCTTCATAGGGCACCTCTCAAAAGCGAGACGGTGAGATCGAACGGCGTGTGTCTCATCGGACCTCCGCTCGTTCTCTTCATCGATCTGTAGGCTTCTCGGATGGCTCCTCCGTTTTCTTCTTCGGTTTCTCCTTCGATTTCAACTGCTCTTTGAGCGCTTTCTTCTCCTTCTCCATGTCGGCCCGTCGGGCCAGGTCGGCCTCCCGATCGAAATAGATCTGGCCATCGATGAACACCTTCTCGACGATGGAGTAGACGCTGAACGGATGGCCACTGTAGATGACCAAATCGGCGTCCTTGCCGACCTCGATGGAGCCGACGCGATCATCGATGTGAAGCTGTTTCGCCGGATTGATCGTCACCAGCGCCA